>JANOBH010000061.1:0-2945 GCA_031411535.1 Chthoniobacter sp.
CATCTAGCGGGGGGCGGCCTCTCTCACCGGCGGCTGCACGGCCCACTCCCCACCTGCGACCACCTCGTAGCCGGCACGCTGGAACTCCGGCAAACCTTTGTCACGCGCGCCGAGGTAGCGGGCGAAACGCTGCGCCGCCGCCGGGTCCGTCGCGCTCGCGAGGACGGCGGCGGAGACCCGCGCCTCCACGCCCGCCAGCTCCGGCAGCTCGACGGTTTCGAGGTCGGGGTAAAGGCCGCGCATCGCGTCCCAGATAAAGCCGGCATCCACCGCGCCGAGCTTCACATCATTCGCCACGTCGTTGACGGTGCCTTTGAAAACGACGGTGCGCGCAGCGACCGCGTCCCATTGGCCGGACTTTTGCAACGCCTCGCGGACCAGCTTGCCGACGGCCGCCGCGTCGGGATTCGCCTGCGCGAGCCTCACGCCTTCGCGCTCGAGATCGGCGAGCGCGGCCAGGCGTTTCGGGTTTCCCTTTGGCACCGCGAGCACCGCGTGCATCCGCGCCAGCGGGATGGATTCCCCCGTCAGCCCGTTCGCACGCGCGAGGTCGAGATAGCTTTCGTCGGCGGGAATGTAGAGGTCGCCGGTCCGCGAGATTTTGAGATTCGCGAGCAAGGTCTGCGAGCCTCCGAACTGAAGCTGCACGGACACGCCGGTCTCGCGCTCGTACGCCCGCGCGACCCCCTCCACCGGCGCGCGGATGCCCGCCGCGCAAAAGACGACGAGCGGCTGTTTCGATGAGCGTCCGGCCGTCTTTCGGATGGAGAAAAGCATTCCCGCCAGCACGAGCAGGAGCGCCAGCGAACCGGCGACCGTCAGCCATGCGATGCCCGTGGCGCCGCGCAGATGCGCTGTTTGGGAACGGATCACTTTTCGGGAAGCATGCGCGCCGGCCGTTTGCCTGGAAACATGGCGCACGCTATGCCGCCGGCTCCGCGCTGTCTAGCTGGCCACCCAGGAGCCGGACGGGCACTCCGGCCTTTGCCAAATCCCCGCCGGTCGTGCAGAAACTGGACGATGAAACTTCGCCCGCGCGCTGGGCGCACTCGATTCCTCGCCATGAAAAACCTGCTCCTCCTCCCCGCACTTCTCGCCCTGCTGGCCGGCGCTCACGCTCACGCCGCGCCGGAGAACCGGCTGCGCAATGGCTCGTTCGAGGGCGGCACACTTTACTGGCATCAGATCGATCCGAAGAACGACACGCTCGTGAAGGACGCGAAGGTCGGCGAGCACGCGCTGCGCATCGCGAAGGGGAATGTGATGAGCGCGCCGTTTGTCGCGGAGCGCGGGCAGCCGACGACGGTTTCCTTTTTCGTGAAAGGCGAGCAGCCGGGCCGCGTGGGCGTGCAGATGCCGCCGAGCGCGCGTGAGCCGGGGCAGAAGGCGAAGCGGCTGTGGACGCGCGAGGCGGAGCAGAGCGCGGAGATCGGCACGGAGTGGAAGCGCGTGTCCTTCACCTGGATGGCTGACGTGCCGTCGGATGGCTTCTGGCCGAACCCGCATTACCTCGTGCAGATCGGCGGCTACGATAAGCCGATCCTCGTGGATGGCGTGACGGTCGTGATCGGGAAAGAGGGCACGCCGGATTACGTGCCGCGGCGCGAGATCGAGGTGGTCGCGGAGTGCGTCAATCTGCCCGGCTGGGAAGGCGCGGCGGGCAATGCTTTCGACAAGGGCGCGACGGCGCAGATGGTCGCGCATGTCTCGAATCCCGGCCCCAAGGCGCGCGAGGTGACGGTGCGCTGGCAGCTCACGGATTACGAGGGCGGGGCCGCTGTCGCCGCGCCGGTGGACAAGAAGGTGACGATCCCCGCGGGGGAGACGCTCAGCGCGCCGACGCCGCTCGCGCTCACGCGCAACGGATTCGTTTTCGCCCGCCTGTCGGTGCTCGATGACGCGGGCGCGGTGATCGACAAGTCGGACCTCCCGCTCACATCGCTCCCGTATCCGAAGGCGGCGACGAGGCCGGACTTCCGCGAGCGCTTCGGCGGGTCGTTCGCGGGCGGTTCGCAGATGTTGCAGAAGATGCAGCGCATCGGCTTTGGCTGGACGCGGTGGTATCCCGAAACGAAGTGGCACAATTTCCAAAAGGAGGCAGGCGCGCCGTTTTTCTGGCACGACGAGAAGTTCGATCTCGCGGCGAAGCACGGCATCTCGCAGCACGTCGTGCTTTACGGCTGGCCGAAGGGGCTGATGGACAAGGAGCACAGCGGACAGCCGCTGCCGCTCGACATGAAATGGGCGGCGAATGATCCGAAGTGGGACGACCTCACGATCGAGACGGCGTGGGACAAATTCGTGAAGGCGGCGGCGGCGCACTTCAAAGGCAGGTCGGTGATCTTCGAGATCGAGAACGAGCCGGAGTTCGACAAGTGGGACAAGTTTTTCCCCGAATACGCGAAGTTCACAATCCGCACGGCGCGGCTCATCCGCGCGACCGATCCGACGGCGAAGATCATGGTCGATAACGTGTATGGCATCCCGAGTTCCGTGAATGCGGCCTTCTTCAAGGCAGGCGGGTTGAAGCACATCGATGCGATGTCGTGGCACGACTACCACGCGGGCTGGCTCACCGATGCGCAGGGCATCAAGCGGATGCGGCAAGCCATGGACGAGGCCGGCGGGAAGGACGTGGAGATTTGGTTCAACGAAGGCTGGGCCTACACAAACACGGCGGTCGATGAGCCGCTCGCCTGCACATCGCTCACCGCCGCGCAGAGCACGAACGCGCACGCGTGCTCGGTCGCGGAGATGACGATCGCCGGGCAGGAAAAGACGATCCTTTTCCACCTCGGCTACGAGACGCACGGGCAGAGCTTTTGGGACTACAGCGGGCCGGGGCAGATGCTGTGGGATTGGTATGGCTACCCGCTCCCGCTCGTCGCGATGTGGAATGTGCTGAACCATCACATCGGCGTGAGCGACGAGGTCGGATTCGTGCG
>JANOBH010000062.1:0-4661 GCA_031411535.1 Chthoniobacter sp.
TGCGGGCGGCTGTAAAAGCCGGGCGACGCGGGCAGGACGATCGCGCCAGCCTCGATGAGCGTGACGACGTTGCGCGCGTGGATGAGATTCCACGGCGTTTCGCGCGGGACGAGAATGAGCTTGCGCCTTTCTTTCAAAAAAACGTCCGCCGCGCGCAGCAGCGTGGAGTCGCTCGTGCCGGCGGCGATCCGGCCGAGCGTGCCCATGGAGCACGGGCACACGACCATGGCGTCGAACCGCGCCGAGCCGCTGACGAAGGGTACGTTCATCGTCTTGTCTCCGTGCTGCTTCACGCCCTCCGGCACATCGAGCGCGCCGATTTCCTCGGCGATGACCTGTTTCGCGTAGCCGCTGAGAACGAGATGCACCTCATGCGCCGCGCAGTCGATCTGCGCGAGCAACCGCTGGAGGTAGATCGCGCCGCTGGCCCCGGTCGCGGCGAGGACGAGTTTCATCTAGAGATACCCCGCCGCGTGCATCCGGCGCGTGAGGTCGCCCTGGCGGGTGAGGAGATTGGCGTAGAGGTCCCTGTGGTCGGCGTGGGGTTTCGAGCGGGTGGACTCGTCGAGTTTCACGATTCTCCCGCAGAGCTCGCGGAAGGTGACGGGCTGGCCGTGCGCGGCCTGGCTGGCGTAGGCGGCCTGGAGCGCCGCGCCGAGCGCCGCGCCCTCGGAGGATTCGAGGCAGATGGTCGGCACGCCGAAAATATCCGCGGCAATCTGCCGCCAGACGGCGCTCTTGCTCCCGCCACCGGTGAGCCGGATTTCCGTGGGCACGATGCCGAGTTCGCGGAAGCGGCCCAGCCCGTAGCCGAGGCCGAGCGTGACGCCCTCCATCGTGGCGCGGGCCATGTGGGCGGGTGTCATGTTGTCGGTTTTCAGGCCGTGGAAAACGCCGGTGCCGTTCGGGAGGTTCGGGGTGCGCTCGCCATTCAGGTAGGGGAGAAAAAGCAGCCCGTCCGCCCCGGCTGCCGCGCTGGCGACGTTGGATTCGAGCTGATCGAGCGTCCAGCCGAACATCTTCCGCACCGCCTCGGTCGCCACGGTCACATTCATCGTGCAGGCCAGCGGCAGCCAGCGGTCCGTGCTGTCGCAAAAGGCGGCCACCTCGCCCTGCGGGTCGATGACCGGCTTGTCCGCAAAGGCGTACACCGTGCCGCTCGTGCCGAGGCTCACGGTGACGACGCCGGACTGCACATTGCCCGTGCCGATCGCCCCCATCATGTTGTCGCCGCCGCCGGCGCTGACCGTGACCTCGCCCTGCGAGAGGCCCCACGCCTCGCGGTGATTCTCCCGCAGCAGGCCAAAGGCGCGCCGCGAGCTCGCCAGCGGCGGCAGCGCATCGGCGAGGTCGGGGTCGATGAATTCGATCAGCGCCTCGGACCATTTTTTCTCGCGGACATCCATCAGCCCGGTACCGGAGGCGTCGCCATACTCCATGCCGCGCTCACCGGTGAGGTAGAAATTGATGTAATCGTGCGGCAGCAGGACGGTTGTCAGCGCCTTGTAATTTTTTGGCTCGTGCTGTTTCAGCCAGAGGATCTTCGGCGCCGTGTAGCCGGGAAGCATGGCGTTGCCCGCGATCTTGATCAGCCCCGCCGCGTCCCCGAACTCCTCCTCGAACAGCTTGCACTGCTCCGCCGTCGAGGTGTCGCACCACAGCTTCGCCGGGCGGATGACGCGGCTCTTTTTGTCCAGCGGCACAAAGCCGTGCTGCTGGCCGCTCACGCCGATGGCTTTCACGTCGTCCTTGCGCTTGCCGAGCTTTTGCAAAACCGCGCGCACCGTGGTGTCCACGGCATCGAGCCAGGTCTGCGGCTCCTGCTCCAGATGCCCCGGCGGCAGGCCCTCGATGAGCCCGTAGCTCTCGGAGGCCGCGGCGAGGATTTCGCCCGACTCCAGGTCGAGCGCGATGGTCTTGGTGCTTTGCGTGCCGCTGTCGATGCCGAGGGCGATCATGGGGATTTCAGATGGAAGATTGCAGATTGCGGATTGGAATAGCTGTCGCCATTCAACGGGCGATGAGGCTATGTCTGAAATCCGAAATCTGAAATCCGAAATTTCCCCATGCTCACGAAGCTGCTCCACACCCGCTATCGCGTGACCGATTTGGAAAAGACCGCTCACTTTTACAAGGACGTGCTCGGCCTCGAGGAGACGCGCCGCCACACTTCGCCGCGCGGTTCGGAACTCGTTTTCTTCAAGGCACCCGGCAGCGAGGAGGAGATCGAGATTTGCAAATTCGACGGCAGCGGCCCGGTCAATGTCGGCCACGACATCACGCACCTCGCCTTTGAAGTCACAGACCTCGACGCCTTCGCCAAACACGCCGCCGCCAAAGGCTACCCGCTCTCCGACGGTCCCACGCCCACCGGCTCGGGCAGCGTCATCGCTTTCATCGACGCGCCGGAAGGCTACGAGATCGAGCTCATCCAGCGCGGCTGACGCGGAAATCCGAAATCCGAATGTCGAAATCCGAAACAATGGGGAACCTTTTGAAAGTCAGAAAGCAGTCGGCGACGGCACCCGTTCCTTTGCCGGTTTCACGCCCTTCGGATTTGTTTCGGATTTCGGATTTCGGATTTCGGATTTTCCCATCCTATGGAATTTGACTGGCTCGACACCCCTTTCGACCTTCGGAAACTCATGCCGAAGGAGATCGAGGAATCCTTTGAGGATCCCTTCAGCCTCCGCCTCCTGCCCGACGGCGTGGCCGACGACGGGCAGGCGCGCTATTTCAACCTCGGCAAATCCATCGGAGACCGCGGCATTTTCACCGTCTTCTGGACCGACGGAAAACGCTACCGCGCCATCCTCTCGCGCGACATGACGCCCGAGGAAGTCACTTTCTACGAACGCAAAAACTCCGAGCTCGGCTTCTGATCCGACCCACGCACGACCATGAAAGTCATCAACACCTGGGCCGATGTCCCGCGTTTCGACAGCGAGGAAGACGAGGCCGCCTTCTGGGCTGGCGCGCGCCTCGACGTACGCCTGATGAACGGCTCCCTCCTCAAGGCCGACACGCGCGAATCGACCACCATCACGCTGCGCTTCGACCCGCGCCTCCTCGCACGCATCAAGCGCATCGCCCGCTCGCGGTATCTGAACTACCAGAGCATGATCAAGCAGTGGCTGAGTGAGCGGCTGGAAAAGGAGATGTAGGCCGGGCGCAGGTGGTGGGCGGGGTAAAAGACGATCCCGTCCGCGCCGGGGCGGTCGCGCAGGAGCGCTTGGCTCCGATGGTCTGCCAGAGCCAAGCGCTCCTGCGCGCCCACGAGGCGCTCCCGCGCCCGGACGTCCCGGATCATTTCACAGCGGCCCGTTTGCTTTGATGGGCTCGGCCCGGATTCCACCCCTCTCCACTCCCAGGGAAAATGCAGCTCGACTGGCCCTGCTTAACGGTTCCCCCCGGTCCGTTAAACTAACCCTTCCAGTCGAGCTGCTCCCCTATTTGGATTTTTTCCCGATTCGCATTTCGTGCGAACAAACGCCCATTTAGCACCGGTTGTGCCACCCGGTTTTTCGCGCCGGAAAATGTTCCAGATTCAGAGTAAAAGATTCCGCCGCCAGGATTTTTCGCCCGTTTCCGCCCTTGGCCGAGGTGCGTGAAAATAGCCAGCGTGTCTAAATCCAACGCCAAATACCGGCACCATCCCGCCGCTCTTCGAAAGCATTCCGTTCCCTCGTTCCCAGAGTTTGGAAACGTGGAAAACAGCCTGTCATCCTGAGCGGAGCGCCGCTTTGGGCGCGGAGTCGAAGGACCCCGGCGATTTTGTGCGATGTCGCCCGTAGTAGCGCGAGGTCCTTCGACCGCGCTGCGCCCGCCTTTCCACCTCCGCTCCGCTCAGGATGACACCCGGCAGCGGCTCATTTCGCCTCCAGGCACGCCCGCACATTCCACCCCGCGCGCTCCAGCCGCTCACGCGCCTCGTCGTAGCCGACGCCCAGCGCCTCGCTCACCAGCCGCACCCCGCGGTCGCGCAGCTTCGCATTGGAAATGTGCAGATCGACCATCGCATTGCCGCGCACCCGGCCGAGCCGGATCATCGCGCACGTCGAGAGGAGATTCAGCGCCACCTTCGTCGCCGTCCCCGCTTTCAGCCGCGTCGAGCCCGTGACGATCTCCGGCCCGACCGGCAGATCGATCTCCACATCCCATGCCTGCGCCCCACGCTGCCGCGCCGGATTGCAGCTCAGCAGGATCGTCCGCGCGCCCGACTCGCGCGCCCGTGCCAGCGCGCCGAGGACGAATGGCGTGCGCCCGCTCGCCGCGATGCCGCACAGCACATCGCCCGCGCGCACACCGCGCTCCAGCACCGCCAGCGCGCCCGCTTCCGGCTGATCCTCGGCCCCCTCCACCGCGCGATGCAGCGCCGTCGCGCCGCCAGCCATGATCCCCTGCACCTGCTCCGGCGGCGCACCGAAGGTCGGCGGGATCTCGCTCGCATCCAGCACCCCCAGCCGCCCGCTCGTCCCGGCGCCGACATAGAAAAGCCGCCCTCCCTCGCGCAGCGCCCAGCCCGTGAGATCGACCGCCGCGATCAACTCCGCCCGGCACACCGCCAGCGCGCGCGCCACGTTTTCCTCCTCCGTCGTGAAAAGGTCCACCAGTTCCGCCGTCGTCCGCTCCTCCAGATCCACCGACCGCGGATTCCCCTG
>JANOBH010000063.1:0-11153 GCA_031411535.1 Chthoniobacter sp.
CCTCGGCGCCGGCAAGACGCACTTCGTGAAAGGCGTCGCCGCCGGCCTTGGCGCGTCATCCGGCGTGACGAGCCCCACCTTCACCCTCATCCACGAATATCCCGGCGGCCGCCTCCCGCTTTATCACTTCGATTTCTACCGGCTCGAAGACGGGGACGAGGCGCTCAAGATCGGCCTCGATGAATACCTCGACGGCGGCGGCGCGTGCGTCATCGAGTGGGCCGACAAGTTTCCCGCGCTCCTGCCGCCGCACACCCGCTGGCTGCGCTTCACGCACCGCGACGACGGCACGCGCGCGATAGACGAGACGCCCGAGCCATGACGACCCTCGCCATCGACACCTCGACCGACCACGGCAGCGTCGCGCTGCTCACCGGAGGCGAGATGCGGCTCGACGAAACCTTCGTCGCCGACCGCAGCCACAGCTCAACGCTCTTCGCCGTGCTGGAGCGCGCGGTCGCGCTCGCGCCGCGCGTGGATTGTGTGGCCATCGGCCTCGGGCCGGGATCGTACGCCGGCGTGCGCATCGCCATCGCCACCGCGATCGGCCTGGAGCTGGGGATCGGCGCGCAGCTTGTCGGCATCCCGTCCGTGGCCGCGCTGGAGACGGAGGCTGCGGACTACATCGCCATCGGCGACGCCCGCCGGGAGACGTATTACTTCACCCGCGTCGCGGACGGCGTCTGCACGGAAGGCCCTCTCCTCGCGACCGAGGCCGACCTGCGCGAACGTCTCGCCGCGCATCCCGCGCTGCCCGTTTTCACCACTGCCGCGCTCGCCGGATTTCCCGCCGCTCAGATCGCGATGCCATCCGCCGCACGGCTCGCGCGCCTGGCGCACGCCGCCCGCGGCATCACCGCGACCGGCGACCTCGAACCCATCTACCTCCGCGAGCCGCACATCACGCCGCCGAAAACGCGTCCGCCGCTGCCGCTGTAGGGAATCTGCCGAAACTCCAAACGCGGTGTCATCCTGAGCGAAGTTCCGTTTGGCTCTGCAAACGGCACGCAGTCGAAGGACCCCGGCGCTTGCGTGCGACACTGCCCCTGAATGCGCGGGGTCGTTGCCTCCCCGCCTCCGCCCACTCGGCTGTCCCGGGGACTCGGCTCGACTGCGCTCCGCAAAGCCTCCGCTCCGCTCAGGATGACGGCTCATCATTTCGCCGGATACTCCACCTCCGCTGTCATCCGCACATCGTCGCCGATCCTGTGGTAGCGCGGGTTTCGGAGCAGCGGAGCATCCGCGCTCGCGCCGACTCCGCGCCCGCCGACGGCCGGCACCGGCCCCGCGCACAGCAGCGGCGCGACGTAAAACTGCACGCGATCCACGAGCTGCCGGTCAAACGCCTCGCCGAGCACGCGGCCGCCGCCTTCCAAAAGAGCGCTGGTGATGTCGCGGCGCCCCAACTCGCGCAGGACCGCGCGGAGCGTCTTCCCGCGGAAGACCAGGGTGCGATCACGATGTTCGTCCGTGAAAACATGCGCGTCCTTTGGCAGCTCACCGGTGCGTGCGAGGACGACGCGCCACGGCTGTCGCGCGCCGGGGATGCCGCGCACGGTCAGGCGCGGATTGTCCGCGCGAAGCGTGCGGGCGCCGATGAGGATGGCATCCACCTGGGCGCGCAGGCGCATGGCATCCGCGCGCGAGGCGGCGCTCGTGAGCCACTGCCCCTCGCCGGGCGGGCGCGCGATGCGGCCGTCGAGCGACATCCCGGACTTGGCGATGACCAGCGGCATTCGCGTCACGATCCATTTGTTGAATGCCGCGTTCAGCTCCCGGCACTCGCTTTCCAAAACGCCCTCGCTCACGGCGATCCGCGCCGCGCGCAGCAGCCTCGCGCCGCGCCCGGCGTGCGCGGGATTCGGGTCCGTCGTCCCGATCACCACGCGCGCAAAACCCGCGCGGATGATCGCCTCGACGCAGGGCGGCGTGCGCCCGTGCGTGGAGCACGGCTCCAGCGTCACGAAGAGCGTGGCCCCGCGCGCCATGGCCGCGTTTTTCAAAGCCCCGAGCGCCTCGATCTCCGCATGCGGCAGCCCCGCGCGCCGGTGAAAACCGCGCGCGACGATGCGCCCGCCGCGCACGATGACGGCGCCGACGGCGGGATTCGGGCTCGTGTGACCGACGCCTCGTGAAGCCTCTCGCAGCGCCGCGCGCATGTGTTTCTCGTCCTGCATCCCATTGGTTTATGCCTTGCGCGCGGAAGTTTGAACCCGGAACTTCGCGCCGTGTCCCTCAGCCTCCGCGAGAAGCAAAGCCTCTACCACAGCCTCGCGCAGCTCGTGCGCTCGGGCGTGCCCTTTCCCAGCGCGCTGGAGAATCTCTCGCGGACGACGAGCGGCCGGATGCGGCGCGTCATCCGGAGTCTGAAAGACGGCGTGGGCAGCGGGCAGACGGTCGCGGAATCCTTTGCCCGCCAGCGTCCGTCGGTGGGTGAGATGGAGCTGGGCGTGATCGCGGCCGTCGAGCGCGCGGGCAAGCTGGAGAAAGGGCTGACGCAGCTTTCGGAGTATTTCGGCGCGCTGGAGGCGGCCCGGCGGGGCATTTTGAAAAAGTGCGCGTATCCCGTGTTCATGCTGCATTTCGGAGTGTTTGTGATCCGCCTGCAGACGCTGATCTTCGGCGGCGGACTGGCCGCGTATCTCAGGGAAACCGTCGGCTTTCTCGCCCTGATCTACGGCATCGTGCTGGTCATCGCGCTGACCGTGCCGCTGCTGCGCGACGCCGGCTCGGCGAGCGCGGCGCTCGACTCGCTGCTGCGGACGCTGCCGCTGGTGGGGAAGATCCGGCGCGCTCTTTCCACGTCCCGCTTTTGCGCGACTTACGAGATGCAGCTCGACGCTGGGATCAATGTCATCGACGCCCTGGAGGCGGCGCAGCGGGCCAGCCGGAGCGGGCTCATCCGCGCGGCCGTCGAGCGCACGATCCCCGAAGTGCGCGCCGGGGCGCAAGTGGGCGGGGCGCTGGCGGCGAGCGGTGCGTTTCCCGAGCCGATGATCCGCAGCTTTTGCATCGGCGAGCAGACCGGCGAGATCGACCAGGAACTCCTGCGGCTCGCCGCGGAATATCAGGCGGAGGGCCTGGCCCGGATCGAAACGCTGGCCGAGTGGCTGCCGCGGCTCCTCTACATCGCGATCCTCGGCTACATCGGCTTCGGGATCGTGACTTGGTATCAAAACTACCTCCATCAGGCGATGGACATGTTCGGATAAAGGCGAGTCACAGCGACTCACACGCGACGACGAACTCGCCGCGCCTATAGCGTCATACCGTCGCGTTTCGCCCACCAGAGACAGCGGCGCTAAAACAACACAAGCCACTGTATCACAGTGGCTTGCTGGAGTTTTACGACCACACAAGGACGGCTGGTATCCGGCAAGCTTGAATAAATGGAGTCAACGAAACCATTCAACCATTCCAAGACTATGAGCCTTATCCGTTATCAATTCCCTGAAACCTCCACATGGCAGTCGTCTGACCGCCTCTCCACGCTTCGCGACGAAATGAACGCCCTGTTCGACTTCTCGTGGCCGAGCCGTGACAGCGGCCTCTTCAGCGGCTGGTCGCCGACGCTCGACGTGCATGACGACAAGGACAACTTCCTCGTCCAGGTCGAGCTCCCCGGCATGAAGAAAGAAGAGATCGGCATCGCGCTCCATGAGGGTGTCCTGACGGTCTCCGGTGAACGCAAGATGGAGCACGAACGCAAGGAGGGTGAGACCTTCCGCAGCGAGCGTTACTTCGGAAAATTCCAGCGCAGCATCACGCTGCCAGCGGCGGTCGATGGCGGGAAAGTGAAGGCGTCCTACAAAGACGGCGTCCTCACGATCAACCTGCCGAAAGCCGAGGAAGCGAAGCCGAAGCAGATCGCCGTCAGCGTTTCCTAAACCACCAAAGCAAGCCGGCGGGTGCTGAGCGCCCGCCGGATACCCACTCCCAAACCTTTCAAATCTATGACCACCACCACTCCAACCGAAATGAAGACCAACGCCCCTGGCAATGGCGCGAATCGCGTCAACTACCTCACGCCGCTGGCGAATATCCTCGAAACCAAAGACGCCTACCTGCTTGAGGCCGAGATGCCAGGCGTCGCCAAGGACGGCCTCGAAGTGAGCGTCGAAAACGGCGAACTCACCATCATCGGCCACCGCAAGACGGGCGCCACTCCGGGCCGCGCTGTGTATCGCGAGTCGCGCGAGTTCGACTACCGGCGGGCCTTTGAGCTCGATCCGTCGATCGACACCGCGCACATCACCGCAAAGCTCGATCAGGGCCTGCTCACGCTCACCCTGCCGAAAGCCGAGTCCGTGAAGCCGCGGAAGATCGCGGTCGGCGACTGATCTTGCTGGCAAGCCCCGCGGGCCGCAAAACCCGCGGGGTCTTGCGCTTCGGGGATTGATCGGAGCTCAAAATCCGGTGTCGTCCTGAGCGGAGATCTGTTCGGCGTTGCGAACGGAACGCAGTCGAAGGACCCCGGCGATACCGTGCGACGCGGCCCGTGAATACCGGGGTCCTTCGACTGCGCTGCGCAAAGCCTCCGCTCCGCTCAGGATGACACGCCTTCTTTGAGTTGGGACCGTTTTCCCCTTCATCTATCCGGCGGCGCGCCAAACGCCACGGCCTCCAGCGATGGCCCCGCAGGAAGCACCACCTTTTTCCAATCCGCAAGATCGGAGGAAACGTGGACGTTTCCGCCCCAGGAAAAACCGAGCCCGAGCGCACCCTCGTGCGCCCATGCGAGGCTGCACGGGATTCGGAACGCTTCCTTTGCCCACGTCAGCCCGTCAGGCGAAGACCACGCGGTCTTTCCGCCGCTGACGAGAAAGCGCGCGCCGGTCCAGACCACGCGCGAGAAATCCTGGCCCGGCTCCGCCTCGCGGCGATGCCACGTCTGGCCGTCGTGCGAGCTTTCGATCAGCCCGTCCGGCCCGACCACGACCCAGTGCCCCGATCCATAGGCCACGTCGCGCGCGGGCGGCGTGTCGAGCGCGCGCGAGGTGTAGCGCGTGCCGTCCTCGGTGGAAGCCCGCCAGCTCACCCGCGTCTTTGCCTCCCAGAGGTCGATGTCGCCGATGATCACGCAGCGCGGCCCGGCCTCGCCGTCGCCCCACGCGGCGCGGCGCGCATGCACGGAGCCCTTCCAGTCCAGCTTTTCGCCGGGCTCGAATCTCTCCCCGTCCACCGACCACAGCAGCTCCGCATCGTGCCCGGCGATGAAGCGCCCGCGGCCAAAGACGATCGTCGCCACGCGCCCACGGAGCGACGGCAGCTCCCGCCAGTCCCTGCCGTCGCGCGTCGTCACGATGCGCCCCTTCGCCGCGCCGCCCACGGCGACGAACCGCCCGAGCCCGAAGGCGACATTGAAAAGCACATTGTCATCGTCCGCCGCCACATCGCTCCAGCGCGTCTCATTTTCCCAGGTCAGGCCGTCGCGCGAGGACATCCGCCGCCCGCCATAGCCGACGGCGACAAAGACGCCGCCCGGCTCCGCGGCGGCAGCAGGCAGCGCGAGGAGGATGGCGAGAAAGAGCGCGCACAATCGCATGGCGGAAAAAATGCGGGCGGCGCGGCGTCATGCCAACCGCAAACGCGGCCATCCGGCGGCGCGGACGGCGGCAATTCACGCTTGCCAGCGGGGGCCGCTTCTGACACCGAAGCGGCATGAAACACCCGAGGAAAGATTCACTGGTTCGTTCCACCCTCCTGGCGTGCGCCCTCAGCCTTGTGCTGGCCGGCCCCGCTTTCACCCAGACCGACACACCGGACAACGCTCAGGCCCTTTTGGAAAAGGTGAAACGCCGCGACCTCGACCGCCAGATGGCAGCCAAGCAGACCGAGCTGGACCGCCTCGCGGAAGACCTCGCCAAGGGCAGCAAGGAGGCGGAAACGATGCAGGCAAACATCGACACCACCGGCAACATGCTGAAGGAAAGCGCGACGAATCTCAGCCGCCTCATCAGCCAGAAAAAACGGCTCGAACAGGTCGTGGATCTCACGGCGCTCCGGATCGAGGCGGAGAAACTCAAGTCCGAGGGCCTCATGATGCTCAGCGAGGCGCAGACCAAAGCCCTCACCGCACTGACCAAGCGCGCGGAGGAGATCGACCTCCGCGCAAACCTCGGCGCGACCGAACTCAAACTCCTCGCACCCGCCACCGGAGACGCCGCGACGGACCCCGCCGCACGCGAGGCCACCTCCAAGATGCGCTCCAGCCTGGTGGACATGCGGAAAAAGCTCGCGACCAGCGAGACCAGCGCCGCGAATGCCGAGAAAATCGCCCACGACGCCATGCGCTCCGCCTCCTCGAAACTGGAACTCGCCGACGTCGCCGGCGTGAAGGCGAAGCGCCGGGCCGCCAGCGTGGAAGGCGATCTGCCGGCCATTGCCGAGAAACCTTTGGACCTCGAGGAAAAGGCCCCCGACAAGCCGGAGCCGGCGGCCCCGAAGAAATAGCCGCGCCCGCCGAGGGGCGCAGATCGCGGGCGACGCGGCGTTTCTGCATTTGCAGCGCCGCCCGACCCCGCTTAACTCTGCGACCCCTATGGAAAAAGTCATCATCGTCGGCACCGGCTGCGCCGGTCTCACCGCGGCCATTTACGCCGCGCGCGCCAATCTCTCGCCACTCGTCCTGGAGGGCCACGAGCCCGGCGGACAGCTCTCGACGACGACGCTGGTGGAAAACTTTCCCGGCTTCCCGGAAGGGATCAACGGGCCGGAGCTGATCATGGCCATGAAGTCGCAGGCCGAGCGCTTCGGCGCGCGGTTTTCCTACGCGGCGGTCCAGGATTTGGAAAAGGCGGACGGCTTTCTGAAAGTGAAGATCGACGGCGAATGGCAGGAAACGCGCACGCTCATCATCGCCAGTGGCGCGAGCGCAAAGTGGCTCGGACTGCCGGATGAAAAGAAGCTCGTCGGCCACGGGCTCACGAGCTGCGCGACATGCGACGGCGCCTTTTACCGCAATGTGCCGGTCGCCGTCGTGGGCGGCGGCGACTCCGCGGCGGAGGAGGCCACTTTCCTCACGCGCTTTGCCAGCAAGGTGTATCTCATCCACCGGCGCGACACGCTGCGCGCGTCGAAGATCATGGCCGACCGCGCGCTCGCGAATCCGAAGATCGAGCCCGTCTGGAACACCGCGCCCACCGAATACCTGACCGACGGCGACGGCGAGATGCGCGCGTTGAAAATCAAGGACGTGAACACCGGCGCAGAGCGCGATCTGGAGGTCAAATGCGTCTTCGTCGCCATCGGCCACACGCCGAACACCGCGCCCTTCAAGGGCAAACTGGACATGGATGAAAACGGCTACCTTTTGCAGAAGAACGGCACGCTCACGAACATCCCCGGCGTCTTCGCCGCGGGCGACGTGGCCGATCACGTCTATCGCCAGGCCGTCACCGCCGCCGGCCAGGGCTGCGCCGCGGCGCTGGATGCGGAGAAATACCTCGCGCAGTTCGAGCACTGAGCGGGAGATTTTTTACCGCCGAGGCGCAGAGGATGCAGAGTCACGCAGAGGATTTTCCCATGCGATTCTTTCTCTGCGAATCTCAGCGCTCTCTGCGCCGCTGCGGTCAATCGGGCCGCATTCCCGCGTGAAGCTCTGCGACCTCACGCAGTTCTACTCCCCCGTCAGCGGCGGGGTGAAACGCTACGTCTCGGAGAAGGTCCGCCACATCCGCGAGCACACGGCGGGCGATGAGCACATCCTCATCATCCCCGGCGAGCGCGATGAGATGATCGGGACGGAGCGCGCACGCACCTACACCATCCAGTCCCCGCTCATCTCGCGCACCTCGCGCTACCGCATCCTGCTGCGGCTGGAGGCCGTCGAGCGCATCCTCGAAAAGGAGCGACCGGACCTCATCGAGTGCGGCGATCCTTACCAGGTCGCGTGGAAGGCCGTGCATTCCGGCGCGGCGCTGCGGATTCCCGTCGTCGGCTTCTACCACTCGCACTTTCCCGAGGCCTACATCCGCACCGCGCGGAAATTCTGCGGGCGCACCGTGACTGAGTTTTTCCACGACTTCTCCCGCCGCTACATCCGCAGTCTCTACAACCGCTTCGAGCGCACCCTCGTCCCATCCCCAGCGCTCGGCGCGCTGCTCGCGGAGTGGGGCGTGAAAAACATCGCCCACACCGACCTCGGCGTGGACACCGCCGTCTTTCATCCCCGGCCCGCGCCCGGCGAAGACATCCGCGCCCAGCTCGGCATCCCACTCGACCGGACGCTGCTTCTTTATGTCGGCCGGCTCGCGCAGGAAAAAAACACGCACACCCTTTTCGCCGCCTTCCGCCAGCTCGCCCGCGCCTTCCCCGGCCGCTTCCACCTCCTCGTCATCGGAGACGGCCTCCAGCGCTGCGAGCTGCGCGAGCTGCAATCACAATTCACAGATCACCAGTCACCCGTCACTCATCTGCCTTACTGCGCCGACACCGCCAAGCTCGCCGCCCACTACCGCGCCGCCGATCTGTTCGTCCATCCCGGCGTGCAGGAAACCTTCGGCCTCGTGACGCTCGAAGCGCAGGCCTGCGGCACGCCGGTCATCGGCATCCGCGGCAGCTACATGGACCGCATCGTACACAGCGACCAGACGCTCTGGGCGCACGAAAACTCCCCCTCCACGCTCGCCGCCGCCATCGAGGAAACCAGCCGCGAAGACCTGAAGACCAGCGGCGCGAACGTCAGCCAGCTCGTCGCCGCGCAGTACTCGTGGGAGCAGGTGTTCTCGCGGCTGTTTGACCTCTACCGCCAAGTCATCCACAACTACGGCCCCCGCTGAATGGCCGACGAACGCAAAATAGAGATCCGCAGATACCAGCCCGCCGACCGCGCGCGGGTCCGCGAGCTGTGCTGCGAGACGGGCTTTCTCGGCAATCCCATCGACCCCGTCTTTGAGGACCGCGAGCTTTTCGCCGACTACCTCACGGCCTACTACACGGACTGGGAGCCGGAATCGTCGCTCGTGCTGCTTGTGAACGGCGAAATCCGCGGCTACCTCATGGGCTCGCGCCGCCCGCTGCGCCAGCAGTGCTACGCATTTTACCAAAACATCAGCCTCTTCCTCCGCGGCACGTTTCGCTACCGGCGCTACTCCGCCGCGTCGAAAAAATTCGTCCAGTGGATCCTCCGCACCGCCTGGCGCGAGGTGCCCGCCGCGCCGCGCCGCACCGCGCATTTCCACATCAATCTCCTCGCCGACACCCGCCAGCTCGCCACATCGCGCGCGCTGGTGGATTCCTACCTCGCCTACCTCTGCGCCTGCGGCGAAAAGCGCGTCTATGGCCAGATGGTCGTCTTCGAGGACCGGCGCGGCGCGAAGATGTTTGAGCGCTACGGCTTCAAGGTGCTGAACAAATCCGAGATCACCAAGTACCGCGATTTTCACCCCGCGCCGGTCTATCTATGCACGGTCGTGAAGGACCTGGAGGCGAACAGCCAGTGCTACGCGAAGGCAGGGTAGGGAGAGGAAAGTTCGAAATCCGAAGCACGAAATCCGAAACAAATCCGAAGGGTTTGAATTGGTGAAAACGATTCGCTTCCCGCGAAGCGGGCCGTTTTTCCCCTTTCACAATGTTCGGATTTGTTTCGGATTTCGTGCTTCGGATTTCGAGTTTCCCCCATCACCCCGCCGTGCGCTTCAGCACCAGCGAGATCATCTCCACCAGCTCCTCCATCAGCACGGGCTTGAAGATCACCAGTGCGTCGATGCTTTTCAAAAACCCATCGACCTTCGGATTGTCGGCGTGGCCGGTGATGAATACGAACCGCCTGGCCAGCTCCGGTTTGATCTTCTTCACCGCGAGGTAAAACATATCCCCCGCCATCTTCGGCATCAGCATGTCGCAGACGATCACGTCGTAGTCGATCGTCTGCACCTCGCGCAGCGCGGCGGCGCCATTGGGCTGCACGGCGACGATGAAATTCCGCGACTCCAGCAGCTCTTTCAGCGTGTCGGCCAGTTCCGTGTCGTCGTCCACCAAGAGGACGCTCTTGATGTCGATTTCATTCTGGGACGGCGGCAGTTCGGAGGGAGCGGGCATGGCGCGGAAGCTAGAGCACCGATGCCTCAGGTTCCACCGCGAATTTCGAGTCCGCCGCAGGCTGATGAAGTGCGTTAACCCGTTCGTGTTAGTGGACATGGCGTCGTCGTGGATGAGATTGGATTCTCCGCCCCAAAAACGTTCCGCCCATGGTCTTTCACCCCCCAGATTTTCTCCCCCGCCTTCTGGCCGCCGGTGCCGCGCTGTGCGTGCTCGCCGCCGCCGCCCACGCGCAGACCATCCCCGCCTTCCCCGGCGCGGAGGGTTTCGGCGGATACGCGAAAGGCGGGCGCGGCGGCGACGTGTATATCGTCACGAATCTGAACGCGTCGGGAGCGGGCTCGTTTCGCTATGGCATCGAGACGGTGCCTTCGGCGGGGCGCACGATTGTCTTCGCGGTGAGCGGCCACATCCACATCAATGGCCTGCGCCTCACCGGCTCGAAGGTGACCATCGCCGGTCAGACCGCGCCGGGAGACGGCGTCGGGCTGGTGGACGGCACCTTTCGGATTTCCGGCGACGAAGTGGTCGTGCGGCACATGCGCTTTCGCCACCGCAAGAGCGGCTCGGGCGGCGACTGCGTGAACCTCGACAGCGGATCGCTCAACAGCGTCCTCGATTCCATCTCGATGCAATTCTCGACCGACGAGAATTTCTCCAGCTTCAACAGCCCGCCGGAGAATCTGACGATGCAGTGGTCGCTGAACGGCTGGGGCCTCGAATCGCATTCGTGCGGCGGCCTGTGGGACCAGAACCACGCCACCGCCCACCACACGCTCTGGGCGCACAACCACACGCGCAATCCGAAGGCGCGGCCAAACGGGCTGCTGGAGTGGATCAACAACGTTACCTTTGACTGGGACATCGGCTTCATCATGGGCGACTCCGAGACGCCGGCGTCGTGGAAGGCGAACGTCCAGAACAGCTACTTCCTTTCGCCGGCCGGAAACATCCGCTCAAAGGCGCTGGAAAAGGCGAACCTCGACCGCAACGGCGCGCCGAACTTTTCCCTCTACCTCAACAACTGCCGCCACGACTCGAACGGCAACGGCGTGCTCGACGGCACCGACAAGGGCTACGGCATCGCCAGCGGCAGCTTCATCACACTCACC
>JANOBH010000064.1:0-28757 GCA_031411535.1 Chthoniobacter sp.
CCGCCGGATGTGCGCGACGCACTTTTCCTGGAGCACGGCGTCCACTTCATCCGCCCAGTGCATGAAGAGCACGTAGTCCGAGCAGAGCGTGCTATCGACGAAAAGCTCGCCGACCCAGTAGCCGTCCGCGTGCTGGAGGCGCAGGAGGTTTTCCTGCGCCTTGGAAATGGCGTGGGCGAGCGTCGGCTCGGTCGCGGAGTGCGTGGCTGAAGCGGCGCGGGCCACATCCTGATTTTGGTGGGATGGAATCATAGTCGGATGGTCACGGCAGCGCAATTTCGAGCTGACGGCAGACACTGCGCGCGGTGTTTTCCTTCACCTCCCGATGTCTCGGAACGGGCGCGACTTTGCCGTTGGCAGGATTTTTCCAAAGGGTGTGGCTGCCACCCTCGCGCTCGAAATGACAGCCGTGCTCGCGCAAGTGCCGTTCGAGGTCGCGCAGCTTCACAGACTCGCTGGCAGCAATTCGCGGCGCGCGTGCTGGGTTTCGCGTTTGCGGGCTTCATCGCGGTGGTACTCGACCACGAGCTTGAGGGCATCGAGCAGATTGGTTCGCGCTTCCTCGACGGTTTCGCCTTCCGAAAAGACGCCGGGGAACTCCTCGATGAAGGACGTAAAGCCGCCTTCTTTCGCAGGTTCAAAAACAGCGGTGAGTTTCATCCCCCGGAATCTAGCGTTCGCCGACCGGCTCGCAAACTGGCTCAGCCGCGGCCTTCTTCGCGCCGGTGAGATGGCCCTTGCCGGCGCTCACGCCGTTGAAGGCTTCGATCTCGGCGTCAGGCGTGCCTTTGGGGCGCGCGCCAAAGTTGAACTTGATGTTCTTCCACGTGTCGCCGGGCTTGGCGTGCAGGCCGAGGGCGGCGGTGGGCTCGTACCCGCAGTTCATCATGCAGTTCTCGCAGCGCGGGTCGCGGGCGACGCCATCGACCACGCCGATCGCGTCCCAGTTGGTCTTTTCCAGCAGCTCGCTGTAGGACGCGTAGTGCCCGTCGGTCATCAGGTAGCACGGGCCTTTCCAGCCGCGGATGTTGCGGGTGGGGATCGCCCACGCGGAGCAGGTCAGGTCGCGCTTGCCGGCGAGGAATTCGAGATAAACGGGCGTGCCGAAGATCGGGTATTTGCGGCCCCACTCCTCGACGTTGGCGAATTTCTCGATGGTCAGTTTGCGGGTGAGGAAGAAGTTTTCCGGCTCGATGCCGAGGCGCTTCACCATGTCCACTTTCGCGGCGTCGTACTCGTAGCCGGGCGCGATGGTGTGCCCGTCGAGCGCGAGCGAGCTGAGGAAGGCAAACATGTCCTCGATCTCCTTTACCTCGGTCTCCTTATAAACCGTGGTGTTTGTCGCGACCTGATAGCCGAGGAGCTTGGCCATGCGCATGGCGAGCACGGCTTCTTTGAAAACGCCCTCGCGCTCGACGATGAGGTCGTGCGTCCGCTCGAGGCCGTCGAGATGCACGTTCCAATACATCCAGTCCGACGGCGCGATGACGGGCTTGGTGTCGTCCTTCGGGCCTTTGCGGATTTCCTCGGCGTCCTTTTGCGAAATCAGCTCCTCGCTCAGCAGGACCTGGAGTTTTTCCTCCACGGAGGCCGGCGCCCGGAGCGTCTCCATCGCGAGGTATTCGCGCATTTTTTTCCGCATGAAACTGGCGTTCGTGCAGACATAGACGATGCGCCCCTGACCGAGCAGCCCGCCGACGAGCGCCTCGATCTGCGGATAGATGAGCGGCTCGCCGCCGCAGATGGAGACCATCGGCGCATCGCACTCGGCAGCCGCACCGAGGCAGTCGTCGAGCGGCATGACGTTCTTCAGCGAGGTCGAGTACTCGCGGATTCGCCCGCAGCCGGTGCAGGTGAGGTTGCAGGTGTGCAGCGGTTCGAGTTGCAGGACGGTGGCGAACTTTTCCACCCCCCTCATTTTTTTCCCGATGATGTAGGTGGCGATCTTTGCGGTCAGCGCGAGCGGAAATCTCATAAGCAGGCCGCTTTTTACCCAGTCTCCCCGGCCCGCGCAACCGCGGAATCCGGAGACATTCCCGTTTCAGAGGGCGCGGTTTTTTTCCAGCGGGCGAAATTCCGTGCTGACAAGCCGCGCGGAGTTTTTCAGTCTCCCGCTCCCCGCCGCATTCGCAGCATCACTACAAACTCACGCCCATTTCACCACCATGTCCGACTATTTCCCCAGCATCAGCCGCATCGCCTACGAAGGCCCGACGTCGAAAAACGCGCTCGCCTTCAAACACTACAATCCGAGCGAGGTGATCGAAGGCAAGACGATGGCCGAGCACCTGCGCTTCTCGATCGTGTACTGGCACACCATGTGTGGGCAGGGCGCGGACATGTTTGGCGGGCCGACGGCGATCCGCCCGTGGGACGCGGGCCTGACCGGGCTCGACCTGGCAAAGGCGAGGGTGCCGGCCTTCTTCGAGATCGCGGAGAAACTCGGGATGCCTTACTACGCGTTTCACGACCGCGACGTGGCCCCCCACGGCCAGACGCTGCGCGAGTCGAATGAATGGCTCGACACCATCGCCGCGCTCCTGAAGGCGCAGCAGCAGCGTACGGGAATCAAGCTCCTGTGGGGCACGGCGCAGCTTTTCGCGCATCCGCGCTACATGCACGGCGCGGCCACGAGTTGCAATGCGGAGACCTTCGCCTTCGGTGCGGCACAGGTGAAAAAGGCGCTCGAAGTAACGCACGAACTCGGCGGCGAGGGCTACACCTTCTGGGGCGGACGCGAGGGATACTCGACGCTCTGGAACACCGACATGAAGCGCGAGCTCGACCATCTCGCGAAGTTCCTCCACATGGCCGTGGACTACGCGAAGGAGATCGGCTTCGAGGGCCAGTTTTACATCGAGCCGAAGCCGAAGGAGCCGACCAAGCACCAGTACGACAGCGACGCCGCCGCATGCCTGAATTTCCTCCGCGAATACGACCTCCTGCCCTACCTCAAGCTCAACCTCGAGACGAATCACGCCACCCTCGCCGGCCACTCGATGCAGCATGAGATGGAAGTCGCCGGCGCCGCGGGCGCGCTCGGCTCCATCGACGCCAATACGGGCGACCTGCTCCTCGGCTGGGACACAGACCAGTTCCCGACCGACATCTACCTCACCGCGCAGTGCATGCTCGTGGCGCTGAAATACGGCGGCTTCACCACCGGCGGCGTGAACTTTGACTCCAAGGTGCGCCGCGAGAGCATCGACCCCGAGGATCTCTTCCACGCGCACATCGGCGGCATGGACGCCTTCGCACGCGGCTTGAAAATCGCCGCCGCCATCCGCGCCGACGGCCGCCTCGCCGGCTTCGTCAAAGACCGCTACGCCTCATGGGATAGCGGCGTGGGCGCGAGCATTGAGGCCGGGAAGGAAAGCTTTGCCTCGCTCGAGAAGCTCATGCTGGAGAAAGGCGAAGCCGCGGCCTGCAAGAGCGGACGCCAGGAATTCCTGGAGAACCTGATCAACGAATTCATCTGATCGCCCCCACCAAAAAAACCGCCGGACGCCCACAGGCATCCGGCGGTTTTTTGTTGGGAAAGTTTTCCGCGGGGCGGCCTGGCCGCAGCGACGCGTTACTCGTTCGGCTTGGTCTTGCGCAGGCCCATCACCTTGTCACCGGTTTTGAACTGACCGCGCGATTTGAGGATTTCCACGCGCTCAAAACGTTTCAGGACGTTGCGCTTCGCGGCGATGGTGCTTTGACCTTTGAGAGAGCGATGTTGGGACATAGGAGGATGTGCTGGTTTTGGAAAAGGGCGGGCACTATACGGACGGGGTCCGGGATGGAAAGGGAAAAGATTCACCCCCTCGGCAGCCGGGCCACCAGCCACTCTGCGACCTCGATCAGTACCGCCTCGCGGCCAAAATCATTGTGAATCTCATGCCGCACACCGGGGTAGAGGCGCAGGGTTTTGTCCGTGCTCCCAGCCAGCCCGCACAGCTCGCGGGTCGCGCGGTGGCAGGTGATGGGGTCATCTTCTCCATGCAGGAGCAGCAGCGGCACCCGCAGCCGCTCCGCATCCGCCAGCACCGCCTCACCCATCTCACGCATCGCGAAATAAAGCCGCGCCGAGAGGCGGTGATGCACCAGGTCCAGATCGGGCAGCGAGGCAAGATGATCGAGGTCGCGCGAAAGCCGGTCCCAGCGATTCCCCGTCTGCTGCACAAAGCCCGGCCACACCCGCAGCGCCGCCCGCGCCAGGGCCAGCTTCCACCACGGCGGGTCAAAGGCCAGCCTCAGCCACGGCGCGGCGATCACCGCCCCGGCGCAGGCCGGCTGCCGCTCCTCCAGATAGCGCAGCGCCACCTGCCCGCCGAAGCTGTGCGCGAGCAAAAACCACGGCCGCCCCGGCGTGACAAAGTGCGCCACGACACGCCCCAGATCCTCGACCAGCGCATCATAGTGCAGCGCGTCCCCCCGTGCCCCGCCGGACCGCCCATGTCCGCGCAAGTCCCACGCGCACAGCCGCAGCCCCCGCTGCGCCAGGACAGACGCCACATGCCCGTACCGCCCCGAGTGCTCACCCAGACCGTGCACCAGCACCACGTCCCCACGGACCGCCCCCGCCATGCGCGCCGATCTCAGCGCCAGCGTCACGCCTTCCCCACTCAGCACGCCCGCGTCCTGGTCCCAAGGATTCTCCTCGGTGGCGTGCGGAACCCCTTCCCTATGGAGATTTTCTATTGTCATCAGACGCGACTCCAGTAGCGTGCCGCGAAAGGAATTCAACCCATGAACTCTCTCCCCCAGACCTCCTCCCGCTCGCGCGCCTTCACCCTCGTCGAACTCCTCACCGTCATCGCCATTATCGCCATTCTGATGGGGCTTCTCTTCCCCGCCATCGGCATCGTGAAAGACCAGGCGCGCAAAGCCGAGGCAAAAACCGCCTGCGCAGGCATCGTCGCCGCAGTCAAAGCCTACAACACCGAGTATGGAAAGTATCCAGTCGGGACCTTTGCGGGGACCGGAGATCTACCAATGGGCGGAGACAACTCGACCAACAATTCCGATCTCTTTTTCACCCTCCGCGCGAAGGACGGCGGCCAGAATACCGGCCACAAATACAACCCGCGCCGCATCGGCTTTTTCGAGGGCAAGTCCGCGAGCAATCCGACCGCCCCGAAAGGTGGATTTGCCGAGACCGGGAGCAGCGGGGTCATCGGGGCGTTTTATGATCCGTGGGGTGCCCAGTATGGCATCATCATCGATGCGGATTACGACAATCAGGTCTCCGTCCCCTACACCGACTTCGCCAGCGCCCCTCCTCAGACCGGCGTTGCGGCGTATTCGATGGGGAAAGACGGAAAGCTGGGTACTGCGGGCGACAAGAAGTATAAGTCGAGCGGCAGCCCCTCGGACGACGTGATTTCCTGGCAGTAACTTTGGCGCACGCCAACGCGGGTGTAGTTCAATGGTAGAACGGCAGCTTCCCAAGCTGCATACGGGAGTTCGATTCTCCTCACCCGCTCCACGCCACGGATAAATCCGTGGAATCCGGGCGAATCCAAGCCCCCTTTCACCGCTGGCTCGCAGCGCGGGCGGAGAATGCAGCGATCAGCGGGCGCGCTTTCGCTTGGCCTCGATAACGGCCTCGATTTTCCCGAGCGGCAGGCAGTTCACCACGTCCTTCCGGGTCAGCCAGCCTTTCCGCGCGGTGCCGACCCCGTACCAGAGGAATTGCAGATGCTCGGTGTGGTGGGCGTCGGGGTTGATGACGCACTGCACGCCCTTCTCCTTTGCCAGCGGCCACCAGCGCCAGTCCATGTCGAGGCGGCGCGGGTTCGCATTCAGCTCGATCAGCGTGCCCGTCCGAGCCGCGGCCTCAATGACCGCCGGTACATCCACCGCGTAGGCTTCGCGCGAGAGCAGCAGCCGTCCGGTGAGGTGGCCGAGCATGGTGACGTAGGGATTCTCCATCGCGCGGATGATGCGCGCGGTCATCTCCGGCTCGCTCAGCGAGAAGGAGCTGTGGACGGACGCGACCACGTAATCGAGGCGTGAGAGGAGGTGGTCGGGAAAGTCGAGCGTGCCGTCCTTGTGGATGTCCACCTCGCTGCCCGCGAAGAGGCGGAAATGCCCGCCGAAGGTTTCGTTCAGGGCGTGGATTTCGTCGATCTGCGCGAGCAGCCGGTCGGCTTCGAGCCCGTGCGCCTGGACGGACGACTTCGAGTGGTCGGCGATGCCGAGGTATTGCAGCCCCAGCTCCTGCGCGGCCTCGGCCATCTCGGCGAGCGTGCTGCGGCCGTCGCTGGCGGTGGTGTGGTTGTGGAAAGTGCCGCGCAGATTCTCGGGCTCGATGAGATCGGGCAGCGTGTGCGCCTCCGCCGCGGCGAATTCCCCGCGATCCTCGCGCAGCTCCGGCTCCACGTAGTCGAGCTCCAAAGCGCGGTAGAGCCCGCGCTCGTCGTGTATCTCCGGCACCGGCAGCGGTGCGGTCTTCGGGTTCTCGACCGGCGCGAGCCGGTATTCATTGAGCGTCCAGCCGCGGGCGAGCGCGCGCTGGCGCATGGTGATGTTGTGCTCCTTGCAGCCGGTGAAGTAATTCAGGGCAAAGGGATACTCCGCGCTTTTCACCACCCGCAGATCGGCCTGGATGCCGCTCTTGAACCGCACGCTCGATTTCGTCGCGCCGTGCGCCATCACGCTCTCGACCATTCCGTGCTTCACGAAAAACTCCGACACGCTCTCCGGCGCGTTTGTGGCGACGATGAAGTCGAGATCGCCCACGATTTCCTTCCGCCGCCGGTAGCTGCCCGCGACACACGCCTGGTGCACATCCGGCAGCCCGCGCAGGTCGCCGATCATCCGCTCCGCATCACCTGCGATCGAGCCCAGCCGGAAGCGGCCGGCGTGTTTCGCCCGCGACTGGATCGCCGCGAGGATATTGTCCGCGGTCTTTTTCCCGAAGCCGGACAGGTCCGCCACGCGCCCGTCTTTGCAGCCCTTTTCCAGCTCCGGGATCGTGGTGATGCCGAGCTTGTCCCACAGCGCCTTGATCTTTTTCGGCCCCAGCCCCTGCAACTCGAACATCTCAAAAACGCCCGGCGGAATCTCCGCCTTCAGAATCTCAAAATATGCGAGCTGCCCCGTGGCCACGAGTTCCGTGATCTTCTCCGTGATCGCCTTTCCCACGCCGGGGATCTCCCCGAGCCGATTCTCCGCCGCCGCGACGGCGATGTCCCCCGGATACGTCTCCAGAGCCCGCGCCGCGTTCGTGTAGGCGCGGATCTTGAAGACGTTCTCGCCCTTGATCTCCAGCATCTGCGCGATGCTCTCCAGGATGTCCGCGATCTGATCTTTCGTGATGAGTGCCATGTCCGGGAGCGGGAAAATAGGACGCGCCCGCGAGCGCTGTCACGCGCATTAAAGCGGCCCGCCCTCCGCGATACGGTCAGCTCTTTTTTCCAAAAATCATGCGGTAGAGCAGCAGCAGGAGCATCGCCCCGATCACCGAGGCGATGAAGCCCGCCGGCTCTCCCACACGGTAAAAGCCGAGCATCTGCCCGAGGTAGGCGCCGACCGTCGAGCCGAGGAGTCCGAGGATGATCGTGATGATGAAACCGCCCGGGTCTTTGCCGGGCATGAAGACTTTCGCGACGATGCCCACAAAGAGCCCGATGACGATGGCAGAGATGATTCCCATGCCCATTCATTCGGAGCCCGGCCACCGGCCGGCCGTTTCGCGGCCTGGCTGATGCGGGGACCGGGCCGCTCAGGCGGCGGCGGGTTCCGGGGCGGGCGTCCCGCCGAGGGCGCGGGCCACAGCCTCGAGGAGGTGCTGGGCGAGGTAGGGTTTGGCGAGGTAGTTGAAACCCTCGCGCAGACTGACATCGGTGCCGAAAAGGTCGGTGCTGTAGCCGCTGCTGAAGAGAATCTTGCTGTCCGGGCGGTCGGCGCCGAAGCGCTCCGCCACATCGCTGCCAGAGAGTCCGCCCGGCATGACCATGTCGGTGAGCAGCAGGTCGATGCGCCCGTCAAACTCCCGCCACGTATTGATCGCCTGCGGTCCGTCTGCGGCCTCCAGGACGCGGTAGCGGGCGTCTTCGAGCACGCAGCGGGCGAGCGCGCGGACGTCGTCATCGTCCTCCACGAGGAGGATCACGTCATTCGTTCCGTCGCGCTTCGGGCCGGCGACCGGCGCGGCCTCGATGATCTCGGCGCGCTCGGTGACGGGCAGATAGATGCGGAAGGTGGTCCCCTTTCCAACCTCGCTGTCCGCCTCGATCCAGCCCTCGTGCTGCTGGATGATGCCCAGAACGGTGGCCAGTCCCATGCCGGTGCCTTTGCCGACCTCCTTGGTCGTGAAAAATGGCTCGAAAATGCAGGCGAGCGTTTCCTTGCTCATGCCTTCCCCGGTGTCTGTGACAGCGAGGCGGATGAATTTTCCAGGCCGGGCATCCTCACGGCGGGCGGCCTGCGCTTCGGTGACTTCCGCCGCGTCGATGCGGATGGCGATGCTGCCGCCGCGCGGCATCGCGTCGCGGGCGTTGACCACGAGATTGACGATGATCTGCTCGAGATTGCACACGTCGGCGTAGATGAGCGGCAGCTCGGACGAGTGGTCGAGATTGAGCGAGATCGTCTCCGGGATCAGCCGCCGGAGCATCGAGGCCACGTTATTGATCACCGTGCCCAGGGAGACCACGCGCTTTTGCATGATCTGCTTCCGGCTGAAGGCGAGGAGCTGCCGGGTGAGGGCCGCCGCTCGCTCGCCGGCACCCTGGACCTGCCGCAGGGACCACGCGACGTCGCTGTCGATCTGGGCCTTGGCGAGCTGCAGGCTGGTGTGGCCCTCGACGACGGTAAGGAGATTGTTCAGGTCATGCGCGACGCCCGCGGCCAGGTGCCCGATGGCCTCCATCTTCTGCGACTGGCGCAGCTGGGTCTCGACCTTGAGCTGCTCGGAGATGTCCTGCACGACGGCGAGGAGGTGCGGTCCGGCGGCGAGTTCAAAGCGCTCGATCCACAGGAGCGCGGCGCGCTCTTCACCGGCTTTCGCCACGAAGTGGCAGGCGCGCTGCCGCACAGGCTGGCCGCTCTCCATCTGGCCTAGGACTTCGACCCTGGCCTGGCCGTCGAGGACGACGCCGGCATCCCAGAGCGAGCGCCCGAGCAGCTCCCCGCTGGTGCAGCCGGTGGCGGCGAGAAAAGCGCGGTTGAACTCGATGCACCCGTGGTCGTTCGGACGCAGGATGGCGACCGGCAGCGGACTGACGTCAAAGGCTTTCGAGAGCCGCTCCTCGGAGACTTTCAGCGCCTCCTGGGCGATCTCGCGCTCCGCCATTTCGAGCTGGAGCCGCTCGTTGCTCTCGCGGAGCGCACGGGTGCGTTCGTCCACGAGACGGTTGAGGTCTTCGACCTTGTGCCGCGCCTGCTGCGTGACGAGCCACTTCTCGGTGAGCGCGTGGGCAAGCTGGAGGACTTCGATGCCGTCGAAAGGCTTCTTCAGGATCACCAGCTTGTCGGTCTTCCCCAGCTTGGCGATGATGTCCTGCCACGAGTAGTCGGAGTACGCGGTGCAGATCACCACCTGGATCGACGGGTCCACTTGCCAGATCCGCGAGATCGTCTCCACGCCGTCCCAGCCGGGCGGCATCCGCACATCCACAAAAGCCATCGCATAGGGCTGCCCCTCCGCGAGAGCACGCACGACCATGTCGAGCCCCTCCTTTCCCTGAAAGGCGGAGTCCAGCTCGAAGTCCGCCTGCACCTCACCGGCGGCTTCCGCTCCGAAGAATGCCGCCATCACATCGTCCAGCGCGCCGCTCGCCGGCGCTTCCGGTCCGAGCACCTTGCGGAAATCCGCATGGATCTCGGGGTTGTCATCGATGAGCAGGATGCGGTTGTTTCCAGCCGCAGCGGGTGTGGGATTCATTGGGAAAATGGTAGCCGGACTCAGGCTGCGACGGCGGTGGGGGCGGGATTGAAGACCGGGAGGTCGAGGAAAAAGGTGGCGCCGCTGCCCGGGCCGTCGCTGTGGGCGGAGAGCGCGCCGCCCATCCCCGTGGCCGCGAGCGCGCTGCTGTGCAGGCCAAAGCCGTGGCCGGTCTTCTTCGTGGTGAAGCCGTGCGAAAAGATGCGGGTGAGGTTTTCCGCCGCGATGCCGCCGCCGGTGTCCTGCACGGCCACGCGGATGGAGCCGTCGCCGTGGGCCTGAATCTTCACGACGATGCGGCGCTCGGGCCGCCCGGATTCCTCGATCGCCTGCTGGGCGTTGCGGAGCAGATTGACGAGGATTTGCAGGACCAGATGCTTGTCCGCCTCGACCCGAGGCACTTCCTCATAGGCCTGCACCACGGAGACCTGATGGCGCGACATCTGGAGGGAGTTGATCTTGATCGCGTCGTCCACCACCGCCTGGATCGACAGCGCCTCGACGATCCCAGCCCCTTTGGCAAAGCCCTGCTGCATGGAGACGATCTCCTTGATGTGGCCGATGTTCCGGGTGATCGACTCGACTTCCTCCAGCAGATCGCCGTGCTCGGCCCGGATCGCCTGCGTGACGCAGGAGATCAGCTCCGGGATGTGCGGCCCGCGCGGATCGCGGGTCACAAAACCGATGAAATCCGCCGACTGGAGCGTGAGCAGCCCCGCGACTTTCCCGAGCTCGTTCACCTTCGATTTGCGCAGCCGGTCGCTGATCACGCTGCCGGAGATGTTCACGCTGTTGAGCACGTTGCCCACATTGTGCAGCACGCCGGTCGCCACCTCGGCCATGCCGGCGAAGCGCGAGCTGTCCACCAGCCTCGCATTGGCCTGCTCGAGCTCCTCCGCCGCGTGCTTTTGCGCGGTGATGTCGTAGAAAACCCCGCGCACGAGCAGCGGCGCCCCGGCGCTGTCGAGCATGACCGCCGAGCTTTCGCGGATCCAGACGGTGCGCCCGTCGGCGGCGATCATCCGGTACTCGTAGGCATAGGGCACTTTGCCCGCGACCATCCGCGCGCGGTGGTCGCAGGCCCACAGATCCTCGGGATGCAGCTTGGTCTTCCAGAAGTCCTTCCCCGTCATCCAGTCAGCCTGCGAGTAGCCGACGATGCGCTCGCACTGCTGGCTGACAAAGTTGAACGCGAACGTCCGTGCGTCGGCCTCCCAGACGATGCCATCGATGGAGTTGACGAGCGTTTCGAGCTTCTGCTTTTCGGTGATCGTCCCCTCCTGGTCGCGGAGCTGCATCTGCAGGTGGCGCGTCGCGTTTTGCCGCGCCAGCAGCCAGCAGCCGCACGCGACGAGAAGCAGGAAGGCGCCGGTATAACCGATCGTCGTGAGCCGCGCGCGCTGCGTCGCGGCCACCCAAGGGCCGGCGTCGAAATCCACGCCGACCGCCGCCTCCACGTCACCCCGGAAATTGCGGATCGGCACCAGCGCCGTGACCCATCTGCCACGGCTGTCGGTGTAGGGCTCGTTCACAAAGACGCGCCGCCCCGTGAGCGCCGACTCGACCGCACGCTGGATGGCACCGTCGTAGGTTTTTCCAATCTTCGCGCGCTGCTCGCGATCCCCTTCGTAAGCGCCGTTGTGGTCGTAGTCCGATTCCGAATCGACGATGAACGCGATGGAGCCGTCCCGGAGCTTGCGGAGAGTGTAGATATTGCTGATCGCGGGATTGGCCTCCATCCAGCGCTTTTCCGCAGCGAGGAGCTGCCAGTAGCGGGCGTCCTCGGGGGAGGTTTTGGCCGTGATTTCCTGGTGCCCCATCCGGCCCAGCTCCTGTGCGTAGGTCGGCGCGTAGCCTTCCACCATCCGCTGCATCCCCTCGCGCTCGCGCCGGGCCGCACTCTCGGAAAAGAACCATCCGCTCCCCAGCACCGTCAAAACGAGAAGCCAGATGAGGAGCGGCACCGTCCCATTTTTCCGTCCACGCCACACCCAGCGGTGGACACCCCCGAACAGAAGCAGCATCCCCGCTGCAAACAGCGAATACTCAAAATGTTCGGTCCAGATTGCGTTCATGGGGCGTCTTCGGTGTGATCGAACCGACAGTTTTAGCAGGGCGGATGCCCGGCGAGCCGATTTCTCCGCCGCACCCGGGGGCGGGCGTGGAAAAGCCTGCCGCAACCTCCTTCCGCACCGCCCGTCCGGGAGGGACCGCCGCTTATGGGAGAAAAAAGACTTCCTCCAGCCCCACGCTCGCCGGGCTGTCGTCCGGGTTCGTCTCCATCAGCTCGCGCATATGCGTCCACCACCTCCGGCACTCGGGCGTCTGCGCTATCGCCGCCCAGCGCTCCTCGCTATCGATCTCGGCGCAGCCGAAAAGCTGGAGCGTCCCCGGATGCAGATGGATCGAGTAGTTGCGGACGCCGTGCGCCTTTAGCACCGCCTCCAGCTCCGGCCAGATCGGGCTGTGGCGGCGCCGGTATTCGTCGAGCTGCCCCGCCCGGAGCTGCATGACAAAGGCCTTCCGGATCACGGCGGCGTCAGATCTTCGCGTCCCGCGCCACGCTGCGGAGGTGGATCGTCTTTGTCTCCAGATCGTGCACCGCGCGGATGTAGCGGACGGTGCGGCTCTTCGCGCGCATGAGGATGGAGTGCGTGATCGCCTTTTTCCCAACGGTGCGGACACCGGGCAGCAGCGGGCTGTCGCTGATCCCGGTGGCGCAAAAGATCGCGCTCTGGCCGCGCACGAGGTCGTGAATGTTCCAGACGCGCGCGAGGTCTTCGGCGCTGGTTTCCTTGAGCACGCTCGCGCGCTCCGCTTCGTCGCGCGGCCACATGCGCAGGAGCATGTCGCCGCCGAGCGCCTTCAGCGCGGCGGCCGTCAGGATGCCCTCGGGCGAGCCGCCGATGCCGTAGAAAAGATCGACGCCGGAGTCCGCCAGCGAGGGCGAGACCGCCGAGGTGATGTCGCCGTCGCTGATCAGCCGCAGCGCCGCGCCGCACTTGCGCACCTGGGCGATGATGTCCGCGTGGCGCGGGCGGTTGAGCGTCATCACCACCAGTTCGGGGACGCGCTTGCCGAGCGCCTCGGCCACGCGGTTGAGCGTGGTTTCCATCGGGTCGTCCAGCCCCAGCGGCGCCATGCCACCCGCGATGGCGCGCACGACGTCCGGCCCGTAGGCCATCTTCGTGGAGTAAAAGGTCGGCAGGTTTTTCATCGCGTGCCCGTCGCCCTCGCGGCGCTCGCTCGCGGCCATGCACGAGATCGCGTTTGGCAGGCCGTAGGCGGTGTTCGTGGTGCCGTCCACGGGATCGAGCGCGATGTCGAAACGCGGCGACCCAGGCCGCCAGGTGCCGAGCTGCTCGCCTAGGAAAATGCCGGGCGCGTTGTCCTTGATGCCCTCGCCGATCACCACCTCGCCGGCGATATCGACGAGATCAAACACGCCGTAGATCGCGTCGCACGCCGCCTGGTCCGCGAGCTCTTTCTCCCCGCGTCCGAGCCAGTGGATGACGTTGAGCGCGGCGTTCTCGGTGGCGCGGACGAATTCAAACTCGATCGTCCTCTCGGGGTCGCTGGCGGTCAGGGAAGGCATGCCCCGATTACCACCGGAACGGCCCCCGCGGTCAAGTGGGGCCGTGGAAAACTCCGCGCTACTTCGGCGCGGGGCCGATGCTCTCGCGGCGGATGAAGGTCGTCGGAAAGAGCGCCTGCTCGAGATGCACCTTCGTGCGGTCGTCGATCCTCCCGATCAGCATCTCCGCAGTCTTGCGCGCCATTTCCTCGATCGGCTGGGCGATGGTGGAAAGGGAGACCGGGAGAAACCGGCTCAGCGGGATGTCATCCACGCCGACCACTGAGAGGTCACCCGGAATGCTCAGCCCCTCCTCCGCCGCCACCCGCATCGCGCCGATGGCCGAGAGGTCATTCATGGCCAGCAGCCCGGTCGGGCGCGATTTTTTCGGCCGCCGGAGGAGCTGCTGCGCGGCGTGATGCGCGCCCGCCAGCGTATGGTTGCAGCGGGCAAACTCGACGCGGTCGCCGGTGATGCCCTTCGCCTTCAAAAGCCGGCGGAAAAGCTCCGGGCGGTGTCCGTCGTCCTGCCCTTTGGCGAGTGCACTGAGAAAGGCGAAATGCCGGTGCCCGAGCTCGAAAAGCGCGCCGACCGCCTCGCTCAGCCCGTGGGTGAAATCGCTGATCACCGAATCCACCGGCAGCGCCCGCCCGGCGCTTGCCGTCAGGGCGACAAAGGGCTGGCCCCGCCGCGCCAGTTCGCTGAGGAAAGGGCGGTGCGCCTCCGCATCGCTCAGGATCGCCGCGACCCCGTCCACCTGGCGGTCGATGATGTCGCTCAGGCAGCGCCGCTCGCGCTCCAGATCGGTGCGCCAGCTCTCGATCAGCACATCGTAGCCGAGCTTCTCGACCTCGACCTCCAGGAGATCGGCAAACGCCGTGTAAAAGGGATTGTGCAGGTCCGGGATGAGCAGGGCAACGGTGTTGAACTTTCCAGAGCGCAGGCCGAGCGCCGCCCGGTTTGGCCGGTAGCCGAGCTCCTCGGCAGCCTTGAAAACGCGCGCCTCGGTGGCCTTCGACGCCCACGAGTTCGGGCGGCGGTTGAGGATCGTCGATGCCGTGTTCACCGCCACGCCCGCACGGGCGGCCACGTCTTTGAGGCGGATTTTCATGGCCGGGAAGGGCGCGCGGTCTTTCGACATTCCTGTCGCCATACCGGTTTCATAAGAACCCGACAAGAACTCCCCCGCCTCACTCCTCGGCAGCCAGCGTCTCCAGCCGCCGGAACAGATCGAAATGCAGGAAGAGGATCGCGAAGACCGTGAGGCAGAAAAGCGGCGCGAACGCCCACTCGTCGCGGATCGCGCCAATTACGGCGATGCCGAGGAAAAACTGCAGCACGAACTGGATTGCAATCGCCAGCGGCAGCGCGCCGCGTTTCACCCGCAGCGAGAGATTCGCCGTGAGGTAGAGAAAGAAGACGGACTGCGCGAGGCCGTACCCGAAGACCATCATCGCCGCGAAATCCCGGCTGCTCGGAATGCCGATGTGGCCAAGCTCGCGGAGAATCTCCGGCGCGGCCCAAAGGAAGCCGAGCCCGGCATAGACGACCGTCGGCAGCAGCGCCGGGAGGATGCCGAGGATCTTGTGCAGCGCGATCCGCTGGAGCGACATCGGCAGCACCACGAGCGTCGCGAGCGTGTGCGCCTGCCGCTCGACCTTGAAAATGCTCGCCGCCGCAAATGCCAGCTCGATGCAGAAAAGGATCCACATGATCACCATCGTCACGAAACCAAACTCATCCCGGTCCGGCCCGCCGCCCCAGCGCTCCGGCCAGAATGCCATCGCCAGCAGCGGCAGCCCGTAGATCACGAGCTTCCCCACGATCCAGACCTTGCCTCCCGCGAGAAAGTAAAAGTCCTTCCACGCCACCGCCCGCGTCCACGCGCGGCCCGCGCCGAGCCGGCGCAGGAAGCGCTGCCGCCGGAGCACGCCGCCCCGGCGCGGCGCGCTCTCCTGCCGCTCGTCGCAGAATCGGTCGAACACCGCCCACGCGAGCAGAAAGCAGCCGGCCCCCAGCGCGAGATTGCTGCCCGCCTGCCAGCCAAACACGATGTCGTCGAAACCCGTCTCCAGAATCTCGGTCAGCCGCATGAAAGGCGACGCCGCCAGCGCGAATTCCGCCGCGTGATCGAGCACCGTGACCCACGCCGCATCCTCGGAGATGATGCCGAGCTCCGCCGGCAGATGCGCGATCCAGTTCAGCACCGGCACGATCCCGAAAAAGAACACGAGCGCCAGGATCGTGAGCGCCGCCGCGCCCGTGCTGCGCTTGCAGAGCACGGAGGCCAGCAGCGCGAGATTCCCGAGGAAGACGAGGAAGGCGCCGAGCGTGCAGTATGCCGCGGCGATCTGCCCCAGCGAGACTCCGCCCAGCGTGATCGCCAGCACCGTAAAGGGAATCTGCGCCGCCAGCAGCAGCAGCGCGCCGCACAGCCGGCTCGTCGATTTTCCGAGCAGGATCGAGAGCGGGTTCAGGTTCGTCATCCGCAGCAGCCCGAGCGTCATCTCCTCCTTTTCCTCCGTGATCGCCGACGCGAAGTAGCCGCACCCCGCCAGGATGATGAACACGCAGTCGATGATGATCACCATGCTGAAAAAGCGCAGCCCCGGCGCATTGCGCCAGCCCATGTCCGACTCCACGCCAAACATGAAAAGCAGGATCACCAGCACCAGCCCGACCCGCGCGAAGTACGTCAGCTTCAGCCGCGTGTCCTCGCGCAGCGAGCGGGTGAAAAGGGCGAGAAGCGGGGAGGTCATCGGTCAGTCTTCCGCGGCGAGCTCTTCCAACCGCACGAGGATTTTTCCACGCAGCTTGTGGCCGAAAAGCACGGCCAGGATCGGCACGCCGTACCAGCCCAGCAGCGGGATCGCGATGAGGACGCTGCTCGCCAGGCAGATGATGATCGCCAGCGGCAGCGCGCCGCGCTTCATCCGAAGGCTGAGGTAGGTCGTGAGATACACGCCGAAATAACTCATCGCGAAAACGTAGCCGAAGGCGATGCCTCCGAAAATGATGATGCTCAGGAGTTCCCCGCCCATTCCGGCGATGGAAAGCAGGAAGGCGCTGACGAGCGACAGCGCGAAGAGCGTCCACGCGGGAATGAGCGCCCGCCAGCAGCCGCCGACCTTTGCTCCCATCGTGTAAAGCAGATCCTGCGGCAGCAGCGCGAGGCTGGAGAGCGTCCGCTCCCGCACCTCGCTGGCGCAGATCCGCGACGCGGCGAACCCCGCCTCGGCGACCAGCCAGACCATGCTGAAGAGGATCACCTGCCCGGGAAATGTCGCGGCGACCTGCCCGCTTCCGGTGCTGACCTCCCACGCGAATGCGACGAGCACCACCAGCGCGGCGCCGGCGGATTTCGCGATCATCGCCACGTGTCCGCCGTGGAGAAAATGGAAGTCTTTCCACGCCAGCGCGCGGAAAGCCGGCGGGCGTCCCGGCGTCAGCCACCGCCGGAATCTCCTGCGCAGCACGGTCTCGACGCCCGGCCCGCTGTCCGCCCGCCCCGCGCACAGCCGCTCAAACAACGCCCACGCCACGAGAAAGCAGGCCACGCCCACCGCGAGGCTGCCCGTTACCTGCCAGCCGACGGGCGGCTCGTGAAAGCCCGTCGTGAAAATCTGCGCGAGCCGCCGGAACGGCGAAAGCCCCTCGATCGCGGACGAGAATTCTCCGCCGATCCAGCCGGCCAGCAGCACCGCGCCCGTGAGGAGCGCCGCGCCGCCCGTGCGCCGCGCGATGACCGACGCGAGCAGCGCGAGATTGCACAGCAGGAAAGTGTAGGCGGCCAGCGTCGCGTAGGCGGCGAAGACCTGGCCGGACGACACGCCGCCGAGCGTCACCGCCATGAGCGTGAAGGGCACCTGCGACGCCACGAGCAGCAGCGCGCCGAGGAGCCGGCTCGTCGATTTACCGAGCAGGATCGAGAGCGGGCTGAGGTTCGTCATGCGGAGCAGGCCGAGCGTTTCCTCCTCCTTTTCCTCCGTGATCGCCGACGCGAAATATCCCAGCCCCGAGATCGTGAGAAACACCACCTGAAGCCACGTCGCGCTTTGCAAAAATACGAGCCCCGGCGCACCGCCCGTGGCCCGCGCAAACGCCGCCATGCCCATCACCACCAGCATGAACGCCGCAAGCCCGGCACGCGCCCAGTAGGTGCTTTTCACGCGCGAGTCATCGCGCACCGAGCGGGTGAAAAGCGCGAGCAGCGGGGAGGTCATGGCGTGGGACAGGCATCCCTGCCTGTCGGAGTGCCGCGGGCTTCCAGCCTGCCGGTGGTGCTGCGCGAAGGCCCGGCAGGCATGGATGCCTGCCGCACTCCGACAGGCTGGAAGCCTGTCCCACAACTCCCGCCTTTCCCCCTCACGCCCCGACTCCCGGCTCAGTGAGATCCATGAATGCCTGGTTCAGATGCTTCACGTCCTCGGCAAAGCTCACGACCTGTCCGCCCGCGCCGAGCACCGTTTGCAGGATCGTGTTCAGAGGAAGCTGCGCGCGGTCGAATGTCAGCGTGTAGCGCGCCTCGTTTGGCAGCGGCGGCGTCACGCGCTGCATGCCGGGGAGCCGCGCCAGCGCATCGCTCGTGGGCTGATGCTCGGCCGCGAGCGTGAGGTGATACACTGCGTTCGCGCCGTCGGCGTTCGCGATCAGCCCGCGCATCGTGCCCGTGTATTTCACCACGCCGCGGTCGAGGATCGTCACGTGGTCGCAAAGCGTCGCGAGCTCGCTGAGGATGTGGGAGCTGATGAAGATGGTTTTCCCCAGCCGCCGCAGCTCCTCGAGGATCTCCATCAGCTCGATGCGCGCCCGCGGATCGAGCCCGCTCGCCGGCTCGTCGAGCAGCAAAAGGTCCGGGTCATGCACCAGCACGCGCGCCAGCGATACGCGCTGCTGCATGCCGCGCGAGAGCCCGCTGATGAGATCCTCGCGCCGCCCGGCCATGTCCGTGAGCGTGAGCACGTCGCCGATGATCTTGTCGCGCTGCACCTGCCCGAGCCCGTAGGCCGCGCCGAAGAAGTCGAGATACTCGAAGACGCTCATCTGCCGGTACATCGAGAAGTGATCCGGCATGAAGCCCATCCGGCGGCGCACATTGTTGCGCTGGAGCACGATGTCCTGGCCGAAGACATGCACGCCCGCGCGGCTGCCGGCCTGCGGCTTGAGCAGCGTCGCGAGGATTTTCAGCGTCGTTGTTTTGCCCGCGCCATTCGGCCCCACGAAGCCGTGGATGGACTTCCGCTGCACGGTGAAGCTCACGCCGCTCAGCGCCTGGTGCGTCTTGTAGCGGTGCGAGAGGTTCTGGATGTCGATGACGGTTTCGGTGTCCATGGCGTTTGGCAGAGAGCGGAGCGTCGGGCGTTCAGGCGGCTTCGTTTCGGAAAAAAATCCCCGTCATCCTGAGCGGAGCGGAGGCTTTGCGGAGCGCAGTCGAAGGACCCCGCGCATCCACGGGCGACGTCGCACTAAATCGCCGGGGTCCTTCGACTGCGTTCCCGCCCGCCTGCGCCCGCCGGGAACTCCGCTCAGGATGACCGCTGGAGGGACGCACGCTCATGGCTGAAAGACATCCTGCACGTAAAGCACCACGCCGTTTTCGTGGCCGAAGCCCTTCCCCTTCATGTGAAATCCGGCGGGCGCGCGCGCGGCGATCAGCAGCCGCGCCTGGCTCGGCGGCAGCGCACGCTCGGACACCTGCCGCGACATCTCCCCCGCGCCGAGCGCGCGCGCCTGGAGCAGCGGGAGCATGACGCTCAGCCCATCCTCGGGCGACGTGTTGGAGATGCTGTAGCGGTTGTTGTAGGTCAGCGGCTGGAGCTTTTCGCGGCCGAAGACTTCCGCCAGCGGCGTCCCGCTGTCAGCCAGTTCCCACGCGCCGTTCCCAGTCTTCAGCGGGTAGATGCGGCCGAGATACACCGCCGTGACCCCGAATGCTTTCCCGGGAAACCCCGGCCCCACCTTGATCCGCAGCGTTCCGAAAAACTTTCCGTCGCTCTTCCACTTCTCCACCGTCACGCCGAGGTCGTCCCCCTGCATCACCGCGCGATGCGTGAAGACGCGCGACGAGAAGAGCGGGATGTCGGCGAGAAACTTCCCGTCCTTTCCGTTGAAAATCTGCCCGCGCGCCGCGTCGTCCGAGGCGGATGTCGCGTAGAGATTCGCCGGCGCGGCGTGCGTCAGCGTGTACTGGCCGCTGCTCGTGGCAAAGGCGCTCAGCCACTGCGTCACGTCCCACCGCCCGCCGCCCAGCGAGTGCGCGATCGAGAGCGAATGCACCGTCTGGCTTTCGCCATAGCCGCGCCGACCCACGATGGAAAACGCCGCGCCAAACAGCGCCACCACGCCAAGGAACCCCGCGATCGACCATCGGAAATCCATGCGCCGCGCCATCCGCCACGCCACCGGCCCGATCACCGCGATGTAGAGAAACGTCAGCGAATTCAGCAGCCACCAGCTCACCTTTGGCCGCGTGAGCGAGGCCAGCCGCTGATAGAGCGTCTCCTCGAAATTATGCACCACCGGGCTCTGCGGCGTCAGCAGCTCGCGCGGCGGAAAACCGCGTGCCAGCAGCGTCTCCGGGCGCAGCTCCGTGCGCGGCACGCTGTGCCGCACCACCTGCCCGGCGCCCACGCGAGTCGTTTCGCCATCGCCATTCAGCACCGCGAGCGTGTCGGTGAAAACCGGCAGCCCGCCGCCCGCGCCATGCACGAGATGCACCGTGCCGCCGCGCCGCAGCCAGTCGAGGAATGCCTCGCGCCGCGCCGGCTCCCAGCGCGGCGCGTAGTCGAGGATCACCGCGTCGAGCCCGTCCGTCGCGGAGACCGTCGTCGGGAAAAGCTGGTCGGGGAATGCCTTGAACGCGCCCGGCCGCGCGAAGGCGTTGCTCGGATCCATCAGCCACACGCACGCTGGCGGGCCGGTCTGGATCTGGCGGTCAAAGATTTCGCGCTCCTTCGCGCCGCGCCCCCACACGAGCATGAACTCCTCGGCGCCCCCGCCGATGAACGCCTCGAACTGCACCCACCGCTCGCCGCCCGGCCCGACAAACACCGGCAGCGTGTAGCCCGCGCCGCGCGGCCCGCCGTAGCCCAGCGTCGGCGAGAGCGTCACCGCCCCGTCAAACGCCGCGCCGCCCGGATTCGCCATCAGCACCGACACCGGATTGAACCGCCCCGGCACCACCCGCCCGTCGAAGCCCCAAAGCACCTGCCGCATCTCCAGCGCCTCCGCCCGCACCGCACCGAGCAGCGCGAGCGCGAAAAGCACGCGGAGAAAAAAGCGGGGGCCGGGCATGTGGGCGGGAGACTAGGCGAAAGTCCGCGCGCCTTCCAAGGGCGAACCTTTGGAGTGCGGCGGTGCTGCGCCGCTTTGGGTTGGAGCGGAGCGACGCGGCAGGCGCGTCATACCATCTCTCACAAAAAACCTGACAGTTGGAAGGGGACGGAATGACGGAATTTGACCAAATGACGGAATGAAGATGCCTGAAGAGCATTCCGTAATTTGGCAGAATTCCGTAATTCCGTTCTTCCGGAGAACCGTCCGGTTATTTGTGAGGGTTGGTATCACCACCACGCGGCGCGGCGCACTCGATCCACGCGCATCCGCCCGCCCCGGCGCTCCGCGCCCCATTCGAAAGCGCCGGAGCACCGGCGCACTCCAAAACGCGGGCGCTCTGACCGGGCGGCATCACCGCCGCAGGTAGCGGTCGGCGCGGGAGAGGGCGAGGTGGCGGAAAAGCGCAAGCAACGCACCGTAAAAGGTGAAATTCATCACGATTACGATCCACGCTAAGCCAGGCGTATCGCTGGTCCAGATGCCAAAGCGCGGGAACTCGTGGAGAGTCGAACTCTCATTGAATGCCGGGACCGCCAGCGGCGAGAGGATCGCGAAGACTCCGATAAAAAGGTCGCGAACATCGCGGAGGAACAGACCCGCGCTTTCCAGAAACATTATCCCCAGGATCGGCACCACGCACCACGCCACGATCGCCGCCAGGGCGGTGAGGATCGCCTTGAAGCGCGTCCTCATTTTCAACCCGATCCAGAGAGACATCCACGAGGTCAGCGGGAGCAGGATGCCGACCGTCAGCAGCGTGCAGACGATATAAACGGCGGGGCCGTCCTTGCGGCCGTACTGCGGCCTCATGCCCCACTCCAGATAGCACTCCGAGCCGAAGATCGTGAGCAGCGGCACCGCGAGCACGAGCATGAAGCGGCGGAGCACGCGCGCCTTTTGCGCCACGATCTCCCGCGCGCTGAGCGACGTGGTGAGCAGCACCTCCAGCGTCTGTTGCACGCGCTCGGAGACGATCGTATTCGCCGCCTGCACGCTGAGCGCGAGGATCGCCAGCGTGCCCGTAATCGCGGCGACGACGGACAGCATCTCGCTCTGCCCGCGATAGGAATCCGTATCCAGCGACGCCAGCGCGCAGAGGACGATGACCGGCAGCTCGATGGCGACAAGGATGCGGACGAGGTAGTGGACCTTGCCGAGCGCCTTGCGCGTCATCTCCCGCCAGGCGATCGGGTCGTCATCCGGCAGGCTGCGCCCCTCGCGCAGGAGCATGCGGTGGCCGGTGATGCGGTTCGCGCGCTGCATCAGCCCGTCGAGCCGCCGGAAGAGGCGGAGGAAGAAACTCGACGCCGGCAGGAAGGCGCGCCGGACGAGAAAGACGCGGGCGAGGGACAGAAACACCGCGACCGAGACGAGGATGGGGATGCTGCGGAGCGCGATTTCGCCCAGCGTCTTGCCGGAGTTCTCGAAATGGAGCGCCGGCGGGATGAGCATGAGGAAAATGTCGTCCGGGTCCGATCCCAGCGAGCGCATCGTCGCGATGCGCCAGAGCGCGAGGAGGAGGATCGGGCCGAGGTACACGGCCACGGCGAGCAGGTAGGTGGACAGCAGCGCCGAGACCGTGGTGCGGCACCACGCGGAGCAGAGCAGTGCGAGTGCGCCGACCTGCAGCGCAGCCAGCACGAGCGCGTAAAGGCCGGAGGCGAGCGCCTCGGGAGTCACGCCGCCGAATGCGTAGGCGATGGCGGCGAGCGGCATCGCGAGGAGAAGAAACGAGAGCATCGGCACGAGGCCGCCGACGTATTTTTGAAGCACGATGGACCACGGGCCGAGGTCGGTGAGAAAGAGCAGCACGAGCGAGTCGCGCTCCTTTTCCTCCGCGATCCGGCCGCACATCATCGCGGGCAGAAAGAGCCCGATGCCGATGAACTGGAGCACCAGGATGCTCTCGAACATCTGCCTCCCCGCGCCCATGACGGAGAGCGGATCGTACGTCCCGCGCCACAGCCACCGCGGAGCCATCGCCGCGAAGACTGCGAACAGCGCCAGCCCGTACACCACCCGCAGGACGTAGGTCCGCCGCCGCGCAGCCGACTCCGTGAGCTCCTTCGCCAGCAGCGGGAAGGAGAACAGTCCTGGCAGCGTGCTCACGCCGTCTTCCCCTCCGTCAGCTTCATAAACGCCGTCTCCATATCCATCGCGTCCGGCTGAAACATGCGGATGCGCGCGCCCAGCCCGTGCAGCGCCGCGCACAGCGCCTCCACGCTCATCTCGTCCTCGCGGAGCTGCACGCCGAGCCGGTCCGGCTGCTCGTCCACGGCGGACACATGCGGCAGCGCGCGGATTGCCGCGATCAGCTCCGGTGTCGGATTCGCGAGCTGCACATGCACCGTGCGGCGCAGGCTGAGCGCGCGGTAGATGTCCGCCAGCGAGCCGTTCGCCACCATCTGCCCGCGCTCGACGATGCCGATGTGGGTGCAGAACTGCGACAGCTCATGGAGGATGTGCGACGAGACGATGATCGTCTTGCCCATCGTCTGAAGCTCCTTCAGCAGCTCGCGCATCTCGATGCGCGCGCGCGGATCGAGCCCGCTCGCCGGCTCGTCGAGCAGCAGCAGGTCCGGGTCGTGCAGCAGCACCCGAGCGAGGCCGAGCCGCTGCTTCATCCCGCGCGAAAGCCCGTCCACCGGCGCGTCGTGCTTCTCCGTGAGGTCCGTCAGCGCGAGCACATCGCCGATCAGCACGCGGCGTTTCGCGGACGGGATTTTGTAGGCGGCGGCGAAAAAGTGGAGGTATTCGCTCGCGGTGAGGTCGTCATATACGCCGAAGAAATCCGGCATGTAGCCGATCTTCCGTCGCACCGCGTGCGGCTCCCGCACCACGTCCAGTCCCGCCACGCGCACCCGCCCGCTGGTCGGCTTCAGCAGCGTGGCCAGCACCTTGATCGTCGAGGTTTTCCCCGCGCCATTCGGCCCGATGAACCCGAACACCTCGCCCTTCGGGATGGCGAAGCTCAGGTCGCGCACCGCGAGCGTTTTGCCATACGTGACGACGAGGTTTTCGACGGAAACAAGCGGAGCCGGCGGCAGGATCTCGGGCGCGTTGATCTCGGGTTCATTCATTCAGTCATCTGTTCTAAACAGCCGCCGGTAGAGATGCACGCCGTCGGGTGTTTCGCGAAAGATCACGAACAGCCACTCGTGCGGATCGCCGGGGTCCAGCAGCGGCAGATCCCCGAAATCCCCCGCCGCGTCCGGCGCGCTGCGCGCAAGAAGCCCGCCGATGCCGTGCTTCGGCCCGCGGCAAAGCTGGGTCAGTCCGGCCGGGAGCGCGGCGGACGGGTTTGCCGAAAGCATCACATTATCCCGGTTGAACAAATACGTCCCCAGAGGCGCATGCTTCATCGCAAAGGCCCGCAGCGAAATGTCCGGCTCGCGCACCCCCGCCGCGACGGCGGTTTCGATTTCACCCCAGGGAATCGCCGCCGCATTGCCGGAAGCTTCGAGCGTCGTCACGCGGTTGAACTGCGGCGTCCACTGCCGGAGGTGCTGGCGCATCGTGAAGCGCGCGGGCATCTGGCCGGCGAACCGCGCAGTTTCCGCACTCCCGCCGGAACCGCGCGCGCCGAGATCGGTCGGCACGGCGAAACCGTTGCGCATTTCCGTCAGCGACTCCTGATTCCGCGCGGCGAAGCGCAGTTCGAAGCGGCTTTCGCGCAGCACCCGCCCGCCCGGCCCCACATCGGTGATTGTCAGCGAGGCCCGATGATCCTCGCGCCCGAGCGCGCGCCCGGCCTCGGAAATCACCAGCGCCGTGAAACCGGCGGACGCCAGCGGAAAGGCGATCCACGTCCAGCGCCGCCGACGCGCCGCGCCGAGCGTGAACCAATCGAGCGGCCCGACGACCACGAGGAATCCGGCGAGGATGAGCGCGAGGGTCAGCGGCGAAATGAGCCGCGTGGACTGCGGCAGGAGAGTCTTGAGGAGCTGCCCCACCTCCTCGCGCTGCTGCCGCGCCTCCCTCTGCGCTTGATCCAGACTGCGCCCGAGATTCATCGGCCTGTTCCACTCGCTCCCGCCGAAAAAATAGTCCGCCGAGCTGCGGCGGAACTTCCACAGAAAGCGCCCCGCTCCCGTCCACGCGAGGAGCGTGACATCCGCCGGATGCGCGCCGATGACGACACGGCCCAGGCCCGCGCGCCGCAGGAGCGGCTGGTCCCCGGTCGGCACCCATTCGCCCGTGTCCGTGATCCGCCATGGCGCGGGGTCTTTCGCGCCGGCAAAGGCGCTGAGAAACTGGCCGTGCTCGTCTTTCAATCCGCGCCCCGGCAGCACGCACAGGCTGCCGCCGGCCTCGACCCAGCGTGTCACCGCGGCGAGCTGCTTTTCGCGGAGCTGGGCGAAACCGTCGCCATCGAGCAGCACGAGATCGAAGGCGAAAAGCGCGAGCGGGTTTGCCGGAAAATCCTCGGGCGCGAGATACGCAGGCGAGGTGGAGATGAAGTTCGCCGCATTCGCCGCCGTGGGAAAAAGGCCCTCCAGCCGCAGGCTCTGCCAGAGCGCCACGTCGCGCACGCCCGCACCGCGCCCGTCGCAGACGGCGATGACGAAATTGCGCATCCCCCGCCCGACCGCCTCGACCGGAAAGCGTCCGAGATCGGTCGCGCCCGCCTTCGTGAGAAAAAGCAGCCGCGCCTCGGTGGTGATGTAGGAAAGATGCGGCGGGAGCGGCGGCGTGATGACGCGAAACGACTGTGTCCCCGCAGCAAGCGTGAGATCCTGCGTTTGCTGCCGGAGCAGCACCTCGCCGCCCGCCTCCAGCGTGATCTGTAGCGCGCCCTCCAGCAGCCCCGCACCCGCGCGGTGGAGCTTGATGTCGAAGATGGCAGGCGCATTCGTGCGCGGGCGCAGAGTGAGCGGTGAAAAGTCCGCGCGCAGCGAATCCGCGCGGGCAGCGATTGCGAGCAACAGCAGCGCGCACGCTGCAAGGACCGGGTGGAGCACACGACCCGCGTGCCGTTTGCGGCGACCCGCCGCGAACACCGGCGTGCGCGCGGCATCCGCTCGAATCACCCGCACACTCGCTGCCTTCGGCGAGTCGCCGAAGGCAGCACGCGGGTCGCGTGCTCTACCCGGCGCTCCGCATTCCGCATCCGCCTTCATGCCACGCCCGGCTTGCGCTGAAACCACCACCATTCCACCAGCAGGACGACGAACCCGGCGCAGGCCAGCAGCCACCACAGCGAACGGTCCGTCTTCGGCGCCGTCGTGCTGGCCGCGACGGAGAGCTGATCGGCAAACTCGATCTGCGTGACCGCGGCGAGCGATGTCTCAGTGGACGAGAGCAGGCTCGCGCCGACATGCCGCTCGGTGGAGCCATCGGAGATCGTGTAGTCGCCCGCGAGCGGCGCGGGGATGCCCGTGAGCTGGCCGCGGTCGTCGGTGCGCTCCTCGCGCGAAAATCCACCCGGCCCCGCGATGCGCACCGCGCGGCTGGGCGCGAGCGTGAGCGCGGGGAGCACGCCGGTGCGCGCCGCGTTCGCCTCGGCGAGACCGCTCTGCTTCAGCGCGGCCTGGACGACATTCGAGACGAAGATGGGGAAGCCCACGCGATACGGCAGCGTGCTGCGGTCGGTGTGAAAAAGGAGCGCGACGAAGAGCGAGTCGCCATACGTGCGCTCGACGATGAGCGGACCGCGCGGGCCTTGCGCGATGATCTCGTAGCCGAGATTGGCAAAGGCGTCGTCGGTTGTGCCGGCGGCCGTCACGGGCTGGTCCATGAAGACCACATCGCCGAGCTGCACATGCTGCAGCAGCGGGGATTCGCGGCGCCAGTCGAGCGCGGCTGCGTTTTCGTTCTTCACGGAGATGAGCTTTTCCAAATCCTCCGGCACGATCCCGATCGAGCAGCGCGTGCGGGCGGGCAGCGCGAGGTCGGTGGCGTCGTCGGTGATGATGAGGTCGTACGCCGCGGGCGGCGCGGCGGTTTCGTCGGGAAAGACGGCGATGCTGTCGAGCGAGGCGAGCGCGTGGCGGTAGGCGGCGAGCGACGGCGGGCAATAGACGGCGAGCGGGCGCGCGGCGGGGAGCGTGAGCCAGGCGGTGTTATCGGCCGCGAGGGAGTCGGAGCCCGTGGTCGTGAGCCGCGCGCGAAGCTGCACGGGCTGGTCGCTGGCGACCTGGAAGACGAGGCGCGGGCCGCCGCCTTTCGGCAGCGTCACGCTCTCGGTGCCGACGACCGCACCATCCATCTCCAGCTCGACAGTGCCGCTCCCGGTCTCCGCCTCGGCGGACGCGGCGAGCTGGACGAAGACATCCCACTTTCCGCCCGGCGCGCGGCGGGCGTTGAAGGCGGTGATGCCGTAGTTCGGCCCGGCGTCGGCGATGCGCTGGAAGTCTATCTTGAAAGGCAGCTCGAAGCCGGTCTTCGCGGGAAAATTGCCGTCGGAGAGCAGCAACACTTTGTCGAAGGACGCGGTGCGCGTGAGCGCCTGCGCCATGCGCAGCGCCTCGTCGAGATCGCCTGCCACGTCCTCCACGGTCAGCGAGTCGAGTGCGAGTTGCAGCTCGCGCCGGTTGTTTGTGAAGCCAGTGAGCCGACGCGCGCTTTTTCCAAAGGCGATGATCGCGAGTTCCTGGTCCGGCGGGAGCGTGTCGATCATCTCACGCACGCGCTTTTTCGCCTCGCCGAGGCGGGACGTGCCGCCGGGCGAATCGAGCGCGGCCATGCTCGCCGAGATGTCGATGAGCACCGGGAGACGCTCCGCCCGCGAGGCTTCGCGCCGGAGGAAGGGCTGCATCGCCGCCAGCACGAGGAGCGTGAGGAGGAGGATTTGGAGCAGCAGCAGCAGGTTGCGTTTGAACTTCTGAAACGGGGCATTCACCCGCTGATCCGCGAGCACCTGCCGCCAGAGGACGAGCGAGGGGATGGTGTGCCGCGGGCGCTTGAGCTTCAGGAAATAGAAGACGATCAGCGGGATGAGCAGGAGGAAGAGCCACGCGGCGGAGAGGGCGGAGAACGAGGGCATGCGCGAGGGCTGTTATTGCATGCCGCCGTTTCCCCGCACCGTTCTTCCGAAAGACGTCCGAGCCGGGTCTCGCTCGCTGCCGTGATTGCGTTTCCCAAACGGTGTCATCCTGAGCGGAGCGCAGGCGGAAAGGCGGGCGCAGCGCAGTCGAAGGACCCCGGCGTTTAGGCGCGCTACTGCACTGAATTGCCGGGGTCCTTCGACTCCGTTCCCGCCCGCCTGCGCCAGCCGGGAACTCCGCTCAGGATGACGGGTTGTGGGATGATTCGCTTCGCTCATACAATCCAGCCTTTCCTCCGCATCGTGCCGAACACCACCTGCTCAATCGGCTCCGCCGCGCTGACTGACAGGAACTTTCCCGCCCGCTGCTGGCACAGCCCGCTGAGCTGCGCTTCGTGCGCAAGGCGGTATTCGTGATAGAGGCCGAGGAGGTCGCCAGCGCTGGAAATGTCGAGGTGGCCGAGCGTTTCGCAATCGACGAAGCGCAGGTCGCCGGCCAGCTCGGGCGCGAGTTCGCTGGGGCCGAGGATTTGCACGGCGAAGACTTCGAGGCCGGCGCTGTGGAGCTGGTTGAAGGCGCGGCGCTGATCGCCCGCCGAGAGGAAATCGCTGAGCACCACGGCTACGCCGCGCCCGCGATGCTGGCGGAGAAACATCTCGATGCCCTGCTCGATCGGCGTCTCCCCACCGGGCGTGATGTTTTCCAAAAAGCCGAACAGCTTGCCCATCGACATCCGCCCCGTGCATGGCCGCAGCCGCTGATGCGCGCCGCCGAGCGCACCCGCGCTCACCTTCTCCTGCGCCCTCAGCCCGAGCACCCCGAGCGCCGCGGCGAGCCGCCGCGCCAGCTCGAATTTCCCCTCGAACTGCATCGACTCGGACGCATCCACGAGCACCGCGACGTGCATCTCCTCCTCCTGGTGAAACTGCTTCACATACGCCCGCTCGATGCGCGCGAAGATGTTCCAGTCCACGAACCGCACGTC
>JANOBH010000065.1:0-8370 GCA_031411535.1 Chthoniobacter sp.
CTGCAACCGCGAACGGCGGCCGAGGAGCTTCGCGGCTTTGGACGCGAGGTACTCCACGGCGATGGATCCGATCACCAGCGCCGCGACCGTCGGCAGCAGCGCAGTGGTGAAAACGAAAAGGCTGCGCATCGAAATGACCGATGCGAAAAAGCCGGACGCATAGATCAGGATGCCCAGCTCCGAGTTGCGCTGGGAAGCGAGCGAACTCCACCAGCCCGTGACGGCTCCGAAGAACAGCGCAATCGCGATCACCGCAGCCATCCCGCCCGACATGTATGCCTCACCGACAAAGCTGGCGGAGATCGTCAACCCCTCCACGCCGAGCGCATCCTCGATCGAGGTGCTCAGTCCCACCGGTTTGTCCTTCCAGACCGCGCGTGGAATCGGCCGGATCAGCGCCTGATACGGAATCTCGAATCCGAGGTAGGGCTTCTTGTGCGGGAAGACCTGCACGAGTTTGCAGATCGCGTAGAGATTGTAGTCCACGAACAGCGTCCGCTCCGCCTTTGGCTGCGGCTCGTAGCGGTCTTTGAAATAATTCGTGAAGCCGACGGTGCGGAACTCGAGCATGAAGTAGGTGGCGAAGAACATGAGCACCGCGCTGCCCGCGCAGAGCGTCACCAGTTCCCGCTGGCGCGAGCCCGTGAGGGCAAAGGCGTAGCCGATGAGAAACGTCACCAGATAGGAGCAGAAGATGTTTCGCGTCCCGGTCGTGAAGCCGTAAAACGCCGTGAAAAGCAGCGCCAGACAGACGAGGAATACCTGCACCGCCGGGTAGCGGCGCCGCCTCGCGATCATGATCCCGGCGAGCGGCGGAATGAGGTAGAGGAAGAGCCCCAGCTCGACTAGCAGCGCCTTCCAGTCGCCCAATTTTCCACGCTGCCACGGCTGCGAAAAGCGCGGCTCCATGAAGTAAAACACCATGTCGCTCACGTTGAAATCAACCGCCACAAGCATGTGCATGAAGCCGGTGAAAAAGCAGATCCAGAAGATCGCGATCATCCAGAAGTACGGCACCTCGCGCGTCAGCGTTTCCGAAAAAGGCTGCTTCCGCACTTGGATGAGATGCCGCCCGATGATCAGGCCCGCGAGGCCCAGGAGGACCACGAGCAGCGCCTCGTGCGTTGTCTGCACGTCGATCATCCCGTCAAAGAGCGGCTGAGGAAACAGGAACTCGAAGAGCGTCAGAAAATAGAACGCGAGGATCGCCATCACGTCCGCGCGGATGAGATTGCGCGGTCCGCCGGCGCGGAAGTCCATGAGCAGGCTCGCGAGCAGGCTCAACCCGGTGCCGACCGCCGCCACGCGTCCGAGTGACGAAGGCAGGCTGCCGTTCATTAACAGCCCGGTGATGGCGACCCCGGCGAGCGCCGCCAGCGTGCCATTGACGCTCGGTCTTGGCCGGTCGCCCTCGCCGGGGGTGAAAAAGGCCGGGATCTGCCGTTGCGGCGGACGCGGGTCGGGTCGGGGATTGTTAGGGCGACGGAAAAAATTCATGCGAGAGCGGATTGGCTGAGGGTGACGAGCGCATGTGCCGGGCCGCTCCATCCGAAAGTTTCCGAGGTCCGCTGCCGCCGCCCGGCCCACCACCCGAGTTCCGCAGCCAGCGCAGCGGCGTCGCGCGCGGGAAAAACCGAGCCGTTTTCCCGATGCCGGATGCAGTCCCGCCCCCCCACGGCGTCGCTGACGATCACCGGGAGCCCGCAGTTCAGCGCCTGCGGCACCACCAGGCCGAAGCCCTCTTCCAGCGACGGCAGCACCAGCACCGAGCCCGCCTGGAAAGCTTGTGCCAGCGCTGTCTGCGAAACCGCTCCGTGAAATGTGAGCTGCGCCTTTCCCTGATACGCGTCGAGATCGTGGCGGGCCTCACCGAGCACCGCGCCGTAAAAGTCCACGCGCCACTCCTCGCGCGCGGCGAGCGTCAGCGCATCGAGTAGCGTCTTCAGACCCTTTCGCAGGCCGACCTGGCCTGCGAAGACGATCCGAAAGCCGGGAGGTGACTCACGATTTGACGGATGAAAAATGCGCGCGTCCGCGCCGTAGGGCACGAGCCAGATGCGCTCGCGGGGGATGCCGAGGGCGGCCAGTTGCTCCCGCACCACCGCCGATGCCGCGCAGTGAAAATCCGCGAGCGCATACTCCTCGTCTTCACGCGCGAAGTAATCCGCATCGTACGGGCACACCTCCTCCAGCTTCAGTCCGACGCGGGCATATTCCGGCTCCATGATCCGCACCCAGGTCCGCACCGGGCCGGTCGCGTGATTTAGCACCGTGCGGATCCCGAGGCGGCGCGCGCTGCGAAAGGTGTGGAGGCATTGTCCGGGCAGGCCGTGAATGAAATCGCATGGCTCCAGATGCGCGCCAGTCCAGCGGTCGAAGCCGGCATCCTGCCACAGGAAAAGCCGCCGCGAGCTGGGCCTCAGCATTTCCGGCGCGTACTTCAGCAGGCCGTACACGATATTTGTGCGCAGGCTGTGGGCGCGGACGCGGAGCCCCCGGGCGTCATCACCCAGCTTCCACGCCGGGTAGCCGGAGTAGTAGGTGCCCAGGGCGCCGGTGCGCGCCAGTTCCACGGCGAGCGGGAAGACGTGGCAGGGATTGGTGGCGGCCAGCGAGATTTTCACGCGGCCTTGCCTCCGAATTTCGCCATCCACTCCGCCTCATCCCGGATCGGCGCGCGCACCAGGCGCATCCAGGCGAGATAGCCGCGCCAGGGCAGCGCCCGGCGCGCGGCCAGGCAGCGCGGCACGCCCGCCAGCGCGGCCAGCCACCAGCGCGGCTCCTGCACGGCCCAGGCCAGCCCGCGCGTCCATGCGTAGGCAAACTGCCGCGCCGCGCGAAACGCCGCGACCGCGAAGAGCTGCGGCACCGGACAGCGCAGCAGCACACTCCACAGCTCATTGCGCGCATGCCGCTGGTGGGTGCGCATCTCATTGCGCTGCGCGCCGGTGAAGTGATGCCGGATGGCGGGCGACGTCTCGTGCCGCACCTGCCAGCCGGCGCAGACGCAGCGCAGCGCAAAGTCCGGCTCCTCGTACGCGTGGAAAAAGAAGCCGGGATAGCCGCCGAGCTCATCGAATGCCGCGCGCCGGATCGCCGCGCCCGAGTTTGCGAAGCTGCCGGCGAACTCCGGCGGGCCGAAATCCGCGGCCGTCAGCGTCGCTGGAAACTCATCGGTGCGCTGCGGAAACGACGCGACCGCCAGCCGGGGGCGCGTGGCGAAAAGCGCGCGCACCCGGGCGATGAAGTCGCCATCGAGCGGGTAGCTGTCGTCATCGAGGCTCACGAACACATCGCAGGTGCTCGCGGCCGCCATTTCGTTGCGCGAGGGCACGGAGCCGCGCGCGGTGGCATGCACGATGAGCCGCACGCCCGGATGCGAGGCGCGCACCCACTCCGCAGTTCCATCCGTGCAGCCGTCGGCAGTCACGAATATCTCATCCGGCGCAGGCGCGAGCGGTGCCAGCGCGCCCAGCGTTCGGGCCAGGTCGTCGCGCCGGTTGTGCGTGGCGATGCAGATGGCGACCGTGAGGCTCATTTGAGGGAGCGGTAAACGTCGAGCGTGCGCGCGGCAACCTTTGGCCACGCCAGCTCCTCCGCGCGCCGCCGCGCGGCGGCGCCCAGGGATTCGCGCAGACCGGGAGAGCGCGCGAGCTGCTGCACGGCGTCGGCCAGCGCCCCGGCGTCTCCGGGTGCCGACAGCGCGGCACAGTCCGCTGTCGTATATTCGGGAATCCCGCCGATGCGCTCCGCGACGACCGGCACCCCGCAGGCGAGCGCCTCGAGCAGGACGTTGTTCGCCGTGGCCTGCTCCGCGGTGTGCAGCAGGCAGGACGCCGCCCGGTATCGTGCGAGCAGATCCGCATCGCCGATGCCGGTGGAAAAATTCGCGTTTTCCAGGTCTGCAAACAGCGGACGGAACGCTGCCGGCGCCACGATCTCAAAGCGGATGCCGGGCACCTTCGCGAGCCGTTCGCAGACTTTGCGGAGCAGCGGAAAATTGCGCCGGAACCCGCCGGCGGACAGCACGGTGAACGGTGCTCCGGCTGGCGGCGGCGCGGGCGTGAAGTGCGCGGTGTCCACGCCGTGCAGCACGACATGCAGCCGGTCCTCGGGCACTCCGGCCGCCCGGAAGAATGGCCGCTGGCATTCGCTCATGAGGATGAGCGCGGCGAACTTCCGCAGCCGCGCGGGAAACCGGATGGTGTGTGGAAAATCGTCGGGGCAATTGTGAAAGGTGCCGCAGAAGCGATGCCGGTTTGGGCGCGTGAAAAGATCGAGATATCCGAGATCGTGATCCGCCCAGAGGCTGTGAACCACGCCCTCGAAACCCGCGGCGATGCGCCGGAACGCCTGCCACTCCACCGCGGCGCTGCCTCCGAGATACCAGCGCGAAAATGCGAACCTCCGCGCCGCGCGGGCAAAGAACAGGGGCACGCCCGCCGGGTCCGCCCGCGGCGCGTGGAGCAGTTCCGCGCCGGGCACGTAATCGGCGAGCCGGCTGTAGCCGGAGTGCCGGGCGTGGCTGGCGTGGATGGTGGAGAGCATCAGCACCGGTGGGGAAGCGTTCGCGGGCGGGTTCACGGCCATACCCCCAGTCCGTGCATGGCGCGTTTCACCGCGCGCTGCCAGCCCGGTTCCAGATGGCGCGGCAGCGCGGCTTCCTCGATCACGTAGCGGTCGTCGCCAGCGTCGAAGTGCAGCCCCTTCGATGGCTCGATCTTCTCCCGCCAGTCCTGCCCGAGGCTGTGGGGAAAATGCGCCCAGCCCTGCGCTGCGGCCTCGCGGCGGGTCCGCAGGCGCGTCTCGACCTGGGCGGGGGAGCGGTACTGGTAATGCCGGTGGCGCAGCCGCTCGGGCGCGACCAGTCCGAGATGGTCCGGCCACGAGCCGCCCTGCCAGCGAAGGCCTGGACGATGGCGGAAAAATTTCGGCTCCGCATGATCGGCGCGATAATAGCGCGGGAGATTTTCCCGGCTGGCCGCGAAGGCGGGCTGGTCGGCGAAGCTTTCGAGTCGCGGGAGATCGTGCTCGGTGAGGTAGAACTGGATGTAGATCGACCAGACCACCTGAAGGTGCGGTGGCTGGCGGGCCAGAAAAGCGCGCACATCGTCCACGTAGATTTCATCGGCATCCAGCCGGCACCACCAGTCGCCGCGCGCCACCCGGTCTTTGCACTGGTTAAAAACATCCGCGCGCAGGCTGTCGGTGAAGGGCATCGCCGTGGTCCCGAAGGGGACGATGCGCGGGCAGCGCCGGGCGAGGGCGGTCACGCGCTCCATCGTGCCGTCGGTGCTGCCGTTGTCATAGACGTGGATGAAATCGCACCAGCGGGCGTTTTCCAGCAGCGAGTACTCGACGATGTCGGCCTCGTTTTTCAGCAGGCAAATCCCGTGGATTTTCATGCCTTTTTGCGGAACTGGATCCGGCGCTTGAGCTCGATGACCCGGCGGAAACCCGCCGGCCACAGCCGCCACCCAAGAAAGAAGAGCTGTGCCAGCCGGGGCAATCGCGGCCAAGCCGTCTCCCAGGCGCGCTGCAAGTCTCCGGCGTCTCCGTCGGTGACGGCCATGGCCATGACGCGCCGCGCCGAGTGGCGGATGGCTGCGGTCATGCACGGGCCGGGATAACCTGCCTCGTTCCCGACCAAAGCCAGCAGCATGGCGTGTTCGCGATTCATGCGGTCGGAGGAGAGGTGGCCGGGGGTGCCGAGGCGGTAGCACCAGCCTGGCTGCGGATCGTAAGTCCAAGTGCGCCCGGCGATGACGCGCAGGAAGAGTTCGACATCCTCTCTCGCGCGCAATTCCGGATTTGGATCGGGACCGCCGACGGCGAGCACCACATCCAACCGTTGCAGCACGCCGCTGGGTGAGAAGTACCACGTTTCACTGAATCGCTCCATGAACCGTGCGCTGCTGATATGCTTTGCAAACTCCGGCAGGAACGGGCCCGTCCATGGCGCGAAGATTTCCTGCGTGTGGTGATCCATGCAATCGAGATGTGCCAGATACGCCACGTCGGAGCTGTCAGCCAAGGCCTCCTGCGCCCGCTGCAAGTGCTCCGGGTACCAGGTATCGTCCGCGTCAAGATAGGCGACCCAGTCACCGCTGGCCGCCCGCACACCGGCCAGCCGCGCCCCGCCGGCCAAAGCGCGCTCCGTGTGCAGCAGCCGCACGGGGATGCCGCTGTTTTGGATTTCAGCGAGCGACCCATCGGTCGAACCGTCGTCGATGACGATGATCTCATGCGCGGGAAAGGTCTGCGCCGCGACGCTGCGGAGCGTGGCCGCGATGTACGGTGCGGCGTTGTAGCAGGGGATGATGACGGAAACTTGCACGGTTCTATTGGAGTCCGGTTGCCAGAGCCATCAGCGGCGGGAGGCGGCGAGCCGCTCCGCCCGGACGAAGCCGAGCGTGCGGTAGGCCAGTTGGTAGATGGCGGGGGCAGCCGGTCCCTCCAGGTGCAGGAGCCGTTTGTCCATTCGGTCGCGATGGTAGGCCGCGGCTGCGGCGAGGTCGTATCGGGCCAGCGTGCGTGCCATTTCAAAACAGGCGAGGCCCGCGGTGCGTTGGTGCCTGCGGGTCCAAAGGCCGCGGCTGTCCAGCCAGGCATGGAGTTCGTCGATGAGGTGCGTCTTTACCTCGATGACGAGACGCGGATCGCGCCGGCAGAGGGTCTCCTCGGACCAGAGGCGATAGACGGCGAGCGGCGTGGGCGCGAAGACGAAGCGCAACCCGGCCCGGAGCGCGCGCAGGTAAAGCTCGTGCTCCTGGCAGCAGGGCTGGTCCTCCTTCCAGCCGCCGAGCGCGTCGAGCGCGGACTTGCGCCAAAGGCAGCCGCCGGTCTGCGGGAGCTCCCACGCGAGCCATTGGGTGAAAAGATCGCGGCTCGCATCGAGCACGCTGGCGGAGCGCTCCACGGCCTGGTCGCCGCGCCACGTCTCCCAAAGAACCGGACTGTAAATGACATCGGCATCCGCGCCGCCGCGGGTCTCGGCGAATTGCCGCGCGATTTTTTGCGCTTCGAGGCAGTCGTCGGCGTCGAGGTACTGGAGCCACTCGCCGCGGGCTTCGCGGAGCGCGATGTTCCGGGCATGGGGCGCGCCCTTTCGCTCGCTGGCAAATGTGCGGATGCGGTCGCCGAATTCGCGCGCGACCTCGCGCGAGCCGTCGGTCGATCCGTCATCGACGACGATCACCTCCACCGCGCCATGCGTCTGCGCGAGCGCACTCCCGATCGCGGCGCGCAGCCAGCGCGCGGCGTTGAAGCACGGGATGCAGATCGTGACGAGCGGCGTCATTTTGCGAGGCCGTGCGACCAGATTTCGTAAAGCCAGAGCGAGTAGAGCGTGCGCGCGCCGTCCCATGCGCCGGACTGGAAGTCATTCCACGCGGCGCGGAGCAGCTCGCGGTCGAGGTGGGCGAGGCAGGCGGAGTTTGGCGCGAAGATCGCGTCTTCGAGCGGGCCGCGGAGCGGGCCGGTGAACCATGCGCGGAGCGGCACGGGGAAGCCGCGCTTGGGGCGGTTGAGCGGCTCGTTGAGTTTGCGCGCGAGGCAGTGGCGGAGCACGTACTTGCCGGGGCCGCCGGGCGGCAGCTTGAGGGAGGATGGCATGCGGGCGGCGAGTTCGGCGACGCGCAGGTCGAGGATCGGGGTGCGCAGCTCGATGGACGCGCCCATGCTCATCTTGTCGGCCTTTTGGAGCAGCGATTCGGCGAGCTGCCAGTCGAGGTCGAGCGTGAGCAGCTCGCTGAGCGTGTCGCGCTGCGGGCGGTGGACTTTTTCCGAAATCGCGTCCGTCCGCTGGCGAAGGCGCCGGAGCTGAAAGGGCGTGAGTCCGCGCGGCGCGCGGACGTCGCCGGGCAGGCCCTCGATGCGGAGCGCGAGCGCCTCGCTGGCGCGCGTCTGGTGGGCGCGGGTGCCGAGGCGCTTCCAGCGCGAGGGCTTGGCGGCGGCGTCTGGCGAGGGGAGGAGCGGGGCGAAACGGCGGAGTTTGTCCGAGCGCCCGAGCGTGGAGAGCATGCCGAGGTAGCGCGTGTCGTAGCCGCCGAAGAGTTCGTCCGAGCCCTCGCCGGAGAGCAGCACTTTCACATGCTGGCGGGCGAGTTCGCAGACCTTCAGCACGGCAAAGGCGGCGGGATCGCCGACCGGCTCGTCGAGGTGCCAGGCGATGCGCCCGATGCTTTGCAGAAAGTCGTTGGAGGTGAGTTCCAGCGCGTGGTGCTCCGAGCCGATTTCCCGCGCCGTCCCGGCCGCGCCCAGCGTTTCGGAGTCCGCCCCGCCGAAGCCGACGGTGAAAGTCTGCATGCTGCCCTGCAGCTCCTGCGCGTAGGCGACCACCGTGCGGCTGTCGAGGCCGCTGCTCAGCAG
>JANOBH010000066.1:0-13013 GCA_031411535.1 Chthoniobacter sp.
GGCGGGACGGGAAACGAGTGGTATTCATGGGTGTGGGTGCGGTTGTTATCGGAGGGACGGTGTTGGGGGGCGCGCAGAAGCTGCGGTTTACGTATCCAACTCCGACTTTGCCACTGCGACTAGCCCCCCAAGGGGGGGGTATTGATCTGGGGATGCCCCTCGTTTCAGGTGAGGAGCGGAGGCTGTTTTTGGCAGTTTTTGCCGTCGCTCCCTCGGCAAATGGCGAGGCGCGGGTCCGCTGACTTCAGCGTCTCAGCGCATCGAGGATCGAGCCGGTGCCGGCGGCGCGCGCCCGCCAGATCGGGCCGTCGTCCCGATGGGGCGGAAGCGTCTGGTCGGCTTCGAGTTTCGGCGCTTTCACATCGGCCATGCGGAAAGCGGGCAGGACTGGGTTGCCGTTCGGCCCCTTTGCGTACGGGGCGCCGTCCTTTTCGATCAGCAGCACAAAATGCGTCTTATTCCCCGGCCATTCGCCGAGCAGGATTTCGATGGGATACGTCTGACCGGCCTCGACGTGAAAGCCATCGCCCTTCGCAAAACCTCCGGCCTGGGGCCATCCGTAGTCATAGCGGGCCTCGCTCTTTCCGGGAAAGTCACCCGAATACCAGCATGCATTGAGCACGGTTTTTCCGCCGAACTTCACAAACAGGATGTCGTCCCCGCCCCCCACAAAATGGAAGGTCCCAGTCTCCGGTGCCACGACCGTGCCTTTGTAAAGGCACACCCATCTCTCGGGCTTGACCTCCTTCTCCACGTCGAAAGCCGCCGGCCCGTTTTTGGCGTCCATGTCCGGGATCAGGAACTGCACCGCAAAGAGAGCCTTCGGGGCTTTGTAAAATTCGTTGAAGGCGCTTTCCGGCCAGCCCTTTGTGATGAATTCCGCGACGATCTGCCCGTACTTCCTGCCATCCACGCCGCTCGGCTTCCGATCCCTGGTTTGTTTCAGATCGTAGAATTGCCCGGCCAGTCCGCCGGCGCTCCCATTGCGGAAGCCGAACGTCGTCAGCCCACCACCGCCTCCGCCTCCGCCGCCCATTCCCCCGCCACCCATTCCGCCGCCCGGAGCGGTGCCTATGCCCATGCCGCCCATGCCGGGCATCTTGTTTGCCGTCACCATGGTCGCCGTGGGCATGGCGGGCATCTCGGGCAGCGTGAATTTCGCGAGCCCGCTCGTGCTAATGCGCCGGGCCTGCGCGGGCGCGCTCATGGAGTTCTTCTTTTTCGCCATGGAGACCTTGTGCTCCATCGCGCGCTTGCTCTGATTCGAGGCCGGAGGGCCGCCTTGGAAAGTCAGTTTCCGTTTCGCCGAGTAGCGCTGCACCACATACAGCGTCGCCCCTGCGCCGAAGAGCAGATGCACGGCGATGCTCACGACGAGGAATTTGCTCGCAAGAATTCTCGCCCACCACCCGCGCTTGGAGGCTGGTGGTCCCGCGGGTTCAGGGTTTGGGTTCGCTTCAGTGTCTGTGTGCATCCTTCGTCGCTGATGGCGAAGGTCATGGTCGTGATTCCGACCACTTTGGATAGCCCCCTAACGGGGTGGGAATGGAGGATGGGAATCGCTTTTTCAAATGTCCGGGTGGAAGCTCCTTCCCGTTAGTTTTCACCCCCTGCTCCCATGGCCTTTCCGCCTCCCGCGCCCCTCCGGCACTTGATTCGCGTGCTGATTGTCTTTGCCTGCACGTCGTCCTCGATCGCGGGGGAAGGGCGCGCTTTTCTCAATCGCTTCTGGCAGACGAGCGAGGGCATGCCTAGCAATGTCGTCTCCGCGGTCGAGCGGGATGCGGACGGTTTTCTGTGGATCGCGACGGGTGCGGGTGTGGCGCGATTTGATGGCGTTCGGTTTGAGGTTTTCACGGTAAAGGACGGACTGCCGGATACGCAGATCACGTCCCTTTGCATCGACCGGCGGGGCAGGGTCTGGGCGGGCACCCGGCGCGGTGTGGCCTTTCGCGAGGCCGGTGTGTGGAAGGTTCCGCAAGGCGTCCCGAAGGAGAGTGTTTTCGCGCTGGGAGAGGGGTCGGACGGGGCCATCTGGCTGGGAATGTACGAGGGGTGCTGGCGCTGGGCTGCCGGCGACGCGCGGGAAATCCGTCTCGAAGGCGCGGAGCCGGACACGCGTGCTTTCCTCGATGATGGCGCGGGCGGGATGTGGATTCTCACGCGGAGCCATCTCTGCCGCTGGCGGCCGGAAGCCAAGGATGTGGCGACACCAGTGGCCGGGCCGTGGGACGGGCGGGATCTGCGCTCCATCGCCCGCGATGAAAAAGGCCGCCTCATCGTCTGCGGAACCGGCCTGCTGTTTCGCCAGGCGGAGGATGGCTGGGAAGATCTGGGCCGGACAATGCCGCGCGGTGCGGAGAGCGCGAATCTGGCGTGCGCCGCGGCTCCCGACGGAACGCTGTGGGTGGCCACGCGCAACCAGGGGCTGGCGTATCTGGATGAAAGCGGCTGGGGCAGCTTTGACTCCACGCGGAATCTCTCGCTCGACGACGTCCGCGGCTTGCTGATCGACGCGAACGGGCTGGTCTGGGCGGGCACCAATGGCGGCGGGATCAACCGGCTGCGGCCGCGTCTTTTCGACACCTACTCGAACAGGGAGGGACTCGGGCGGACCGTCACGACCGCACTGGTGGCGGATCGCGCCGGAGTGGTGCGGGCGGGCACGGACGGCAGCGGCGCCTTTGTCCGGCAGGACGGAAAATTCACGCCGGTCCCGATCGAGTCCGCATCCCCCGGCGACCGCCTGATCTGGTCCATGTGCGCGGCGGCCGATGGCAGCCTCTGGATCGGCACGTACCAAAGCGGTCTGCTCCGCGTGCGCGATGAAAAGATAGAGCGCATCGAGGTTTCAGCGGTCGGCCCGAAAAACGCGATATCGGCCCTGCGGGAGAGCGGGGATGGCGGACTGCTGATCGGGACGCATCACGACGGATTTCTGAAATGGAAGGACGGGAAGCTGGAGCGGCTTTTCATCGCGCCGGATGGGGGCAAGACCGTGATCCACGCAATCCTGGAAACACGCACTGGAGACCTGTGGGTGGCGGCGGCAGGCTCGGGGCTGTGGCGAGGCCGTGGCGGCGTGTGGAAAAGAATCAACGAAGGACTCGGGATGCCGGGCCTGATTTCCACCGCTCTCCTGGAGGCGTCCAATGGCGACGTATGGATCGGCACGCTGGGCCAGGGCCTCGTGCGGTTTCGCGAAGGGAGCCTGACCGCTTGGAGCCGCGGGGACGGGCTGATCAGCGAGACGATCGTCCAGTTGCTGGAGGATGAATCCGGCGATCTCTGGCTCGGGAGCGACTCGGGGTTGCAGCGGATTTCGCCCGCCGCGCTGCCGGACGCCAGCGAGCGCCGCCGCGGCGCGAAGATCGCCGGTCTGCGCGTGGGCCGGGAGGACGGGCTGCCGACGCCGCAGTTCAGCGGCGAGCATGGGAATCTGGCAGTGCGCACGCCGGACGGCGCGCTGTGGTTTTCCCTCGCGAGCGGCGTGATCCGGATTCCTCCGAGGAAGTTTGTCGGACCGCCGGCGCTTCCCGTGGCGCGCATCCAGTCGGCGTCCGCGGACAAAGGCGAGGTGTGGAATCACGAAGGGCCGCGCGCGGGCCAGCGCATCGTGCTGGAGCCAGGCGCGGGCACTTTGCAGATTCGTTTCACGTCGCCCGGATTCGTGGCGCCCGAGAAAGTGCGCTTCAAGTACCGCATGGCGGGCGTCGAGAACGAATGGCAGGAGACCGTCGGCGCGCGCACCGCGAACTACGCGGCGCTGCCGCCGGGCACGTACCGCTTCGAGGTCATGGTGGCCACGCACGACGGCACATGGAATCCGGAGCCGGTCGCGATGCCGGTCGTCGTGAAGCCTTTCCTCTGGCAGACCGCGGGCTTTCGCCTGGCGGTGATCGCAGCGGGTGTGGGCGCGCTCGCGTACTTCATCTGGGCGTGGTCGCTGCGGCGCATCCGGCGGCGGATGGCGCTGCTGGAGCAGGAGCGGCGGGTGGAAAAGGAGCGCGCCCGCATCGCGCAGGACTTGCACGACGAACTCGGCGCCAGCCTGACGGAGATCAATTTCCTCGGAACCCTGGCCGCAGACGGCGTGGCGGAAGGCCCGGCCCGCAAGCGGATGGACGGCATCGTCGAGCGTGCGCAGCGCATGGCGAAGTCGCTCGATGAGATCGTGTGGACGGTGAATCCCGCCAACGACACGCTTTCCTCCACGGCGAACTACCTCTGCTCCCGCACCCAGGAAAGCCTGCGTGCCGCGAATATCCGCTGCCGCCTCGAAGTCGCGGACCGACTGCCCGGCGTCACGCTCGACTCCGACCTGCGGCACCATCTGCTCATGGCCGTGAATGAAGCCGTGAACAACGTGATGAAGCACTCCGGCGCGGGCGAGTGCGTGCTCTCGGTGGAAATGGAGCAGGGGAACCTCGTCGTGAGCGTGCGGGACAATGGCCGTGGCTTTGATCCGGAGCGCTTCCCTGACGGCCGAAACGGGCTCTCCAACATGCGTTGCCGGCTGAAGGCGCTGGGCGGGAGCTGCTCCGTCGAGAGCGCGCCCGAGCGCGGCGCGAAGGTGCGGCTCGTCATGCCCTTGGTGCTGCCCCCGTCCGGGCGTGCAGCGCGCGGGAACGGCGGCATTCAGGCATAAGCGGGTGTACCGGAACTCATTTTGAGAAGAGGAAGGACCACGGATTTCACGGATAACACGGATGGAAGAAATTCCCTATCCGTGCCATCCGTGAAATCCGTGGTCAAAAAACTCTGTCGAGTAAACTTTCGGTACACTCTCTAAACCGTCTCCATGCAGTTGGAGACGTTGGATTTTCAACGCAGAGGCGCAAAGGCGCAGAGTTCGCGGAGGATTTTCCCCGTCGAATCCGAGCCACCAAATGGGGAGCGCTTCCAATCATCCCTTTGCGCTCTCCGCGTCTCTGCGTCTCTGCGTTTATCCAAAACCCAACTGCATGGATACGGCTAAAACCCCGCACGGGGGAGTTTCCCCCCAGACGGGTGGTTTCCGTTTCGGATGTCGGGTGCCATAGTGGGCCTGTGAATTCCCCCGCGCCCACTCCATGCCCTCCCGCATCGCCATAGTCGAAGACAACAACGTCGTCCGGGGCTGCCTGGAGGAGCTGGTCAACTCGATCGCCGGCTGCGAGTGCGTGGGCACTTTCTCGAACGGTGAGGATGCCGTGAAAACGATCCCGCAGCTCGCGCCGGACCTGGTGATGATGGACATCCATCTGCCGAATCTCTCCGGCATCGAATGCGCCGCGCGGCTCAAGGAATCCCTGCCCGCCCTGCCGATCCTCATGCTGACCGTGTATGAGGATGAGGACAAAATCTTCCAGGCATTCAAGGCCGGCGCGAGCGGCTACATCCTCAAGCGCAGCAGCCCGCGCGAGGTCGTGCACGCCGTCCAGGACATGCTCGACGGCGGAGTGCCGATGACGGGCACGATCGCGCGAAAGGTCGTGGAGTCATTCCGCGACGACGGCGCGGCGCGCAGCGAAGAGACCTCCCTTTCCCGACGCGAGACCGAGGTCTTGCAAAACCTGTCCAAGGGCTCGGCCAACAAGGAGATCGCCGACCAGCTCTGCATCACGGTTGAAACCGTCCGCTGGCATCTCAAGCAGATCTACCAAAAGCTCCACGTTCACGGGCGCACCGAGGCTGCGATGAAATTCATGAAGATGCAGAAGGTGCCGAACGCGTGAGTGCGCCTGGGCCGGCACCGCATCCCTCTTCCATTTACCCATATGCATAACTCCCAATCGTCTCCCGCAGTCGCTCCGGCGTCCGCTCGAAGCCCGCGGATCCAAAGGCAACGCCACTCGTGGCCGCGGCGTGTGTTCGCCGCGGTGTGCGCCCTTTCTGCTGCCCTCGCGCTCGCGGCGGGCGCCGCCGAGCCAGCCGCCAAACCGGCGGAACACAAGAGCCTCCGCACGATGTCGTGGGGCGACAAGCTGAAGGAGGCCGGCGTCGTCGGCGTGGTGCAGCTCGGCATGTCGGCCTTCGGCGCGATCTTCATTTTCGAGCGCCTGTCCGGCCTGCGCCGGAAACACCTCGTGCCTCCCGGTCTCACGGCCCGCGCCAGGAAGCTGTGGCAGGAAGGGAAATTCGACGACCTCGAAAAGCTCGGCGAAAAAGAGCCCAGCACACTTTCGCGAGTCATTTCCTTCGTCGTGCAGAACCGCAAATCGCCGATGGCCGAAGTCTCCGAAATCGCCGGCGAACTGGTCTCACGCGAGCTGGCGATCCACCACCAGCGCGCCTATCCGCTCGGCATCGTGGCCACGCTCGCGCCGCTGCTCGGCCTGCTCGGCATGATCTTCGGCATGATCACGACCTTTGAAACCGTGGCGATGGCCGGCGCGCTCGGCGACCCGACGCAGCTCGCATCCGGCATCTCGGAGGCGCTCGTCACCACCGGCCTCGGTCTGGCCGTCGCGATCCCGTTTCTCGCGCTCTACCATTTCTTCAAGCACCGCACCAATGGCTTCGGCGTCCAGCTCGAAGGCGAGGTGACGAGCCTGCTCACCGCGTGGCTGATGAACCGCGAAGCCCGGTAACCCGCTCCCGCCATGCGCGTCAAAAAACCCGAGGACGAGCCCTTCGAGATCATGCTGATCCCGATGATCGACTGCATGCTCGTGATCATCATTTTCTTCCTCGTCGCCACGACGCTGAAGAGCCACGAGAAGGAGCTGCCGCTCGATCTCCCCACAGCGTCCGCCGCGCTCGATGTGGAGCAGCCGCCCGACCTTTTCATCATCGGCGTGGACAAGGCCGGCGTGCCGTACCTGAGCACGGGCGACTTCATCGAGCCGGTGGACACTGAGCGGCTGCACCAGCGGCTGAGGGAAGTGGCCGGCGCGAATCCGAACCGCCGCGTGCGCATTGATGGCGACCGCGCGACCCGCTTTGAGGACATCATCCGCATCGTCGATCTCTGCCAGTTTGAGGGCCTGAAAAATGTCGGACTCCACACCAAATCCAGCACCGGACGCTGACGAGAGCCTGGCCCCCGGACTGCCGCCCAGCGCGGCGTCGCCGCGCTGGTGGATCGCGTCGCTCGTCTTCCACGGCGTGCTGCTTGCGTGGCTCGTGTTTTTCTCACCCGTCCGCGTTTTCGATCCGAATGCAAAGCCCGCCGCCCGGCAGGTGAGCGCCGATCGGGCGCGTGAAGTCGTGGAGCAGATTCGCGAAACGCAGGCTGACTCGCTCGAACAGAATCTGCGCTCGCTCGAGGACATCCGCGGAAAGATCGCGGAGCTGGAAAACCGGAAGCGCACCGAGTTTGCCGCCTTTGCGCGGGAGATGGGAAAGGACGCGCCGGCGAAGGCTGCAGCGGAGCAGCAGACCATCGCGCAGGCGCAGGCCGAGGCGCTTGTGGCGCTCGCCAAGGCGGGCGAAAACGCCGCCCATTTTGTGCAGACGCGCGCGGGCGCTTTCTTCGACGACGTGGCCGACGCGCAAAAGCTGGCGCGCGAACAGCAGACGCGAATCCTGCAAATGCAGGAGCAGGCGCAGGCCGTTCTTTCGCTCGGCGGCGAACGCTTTGCCTCCGCCCGCGATGCACAGGCCGGGGCCGCCGCCGCGCAGGATCGCGCGGCAAAGGCTCTCGTCGAGGCCGAGGCCGCGCGCGACGCGGCGAGGGCCGGCCGGAAGCGCACGGCGCGCGAAGGACAGGTCGAACATTTCTCCTACCACCTGAGGCGCGCGAAAGACGGCGTCGTCAACGCGGACAAGAATCTCGCGACGTGGAAAAAGGAACTCACGATCGCCGAGGCCGTGGCCGCTGCGACGGGTGCCGCCGCCGCCGAGGCCGCAAAGAAAGCCGCCGCGGACCCGGACGCGACAGCGCAGGCGGCAGCCGCGACCGCACAGAAGGCCGTCGAGCGCGCGCAGCGGGAACTTGCCGATGCGCGCAAACGCGTGGACGAGGCGCCGAAGACGCTGGAGGACGCGCAGAAGAAACTCCCGGAGCTGGAGGCCAAGGTCGCGGAACTCCTCGCGACGCCCGAACCCGAGCCAATCGCGGCCACGCCCGAGGACGGAAAATTCATCGAGGTCCAGGCTGCCGCGCGCCAGCTTCAGCTCGCCGCGCAGGAAGCGCAGGCAAAGGCCGCGCAGGCCATCGCCGCCATCCGCGATACGAACGGCGGCGACGGCTCCGGAGCCGCGGCGCTCGCCGATCTCGACAAGGCCGCGCCCAGCGAACCCGCGCCGCCGGCGGCGGACACCGGGCGTATGAACCTCGCGCAGATTTACGAGAGGGCCGTGCAGAGCGAAGGCGCGCTGACGCAATCCTATCGCCGCCTGCGCGCCACCGACCTCGCCATGATCCGCCGCCTGCCGCTCGCCAAGGCGGTGCAGCTCACGGAAGTCGCGAGAGTCATCCGCCCCGACCTCAAGGAGGCGCTCCAGGCGTCCGTCGAATCCGGCGAAGACGTCACCGCCGCGCGCGAGGCGGTGCAGACAGCGAAAGGTGAAATCAGCGCGATCGTCCGCCTCGCGAGTTCGCTGCTCTCCCAGGCGCAGGGCATCGACCGCAGCGAAGGCTCCACCGTTTCGACCGAGGAATACAACACGCAGTTTGAGCAGTGGGAAAAGATGCAAACGCTGGCCGCGGAGGATGAGGGCGCTTGGGCGAAAGACCTCACGGCCGCGATGGAAGGTGGCGAGGGCTCGGCGGGCGACGGAAAGGCCGGCGACGGCACATCCGACGGCGCGGGCGGAGAAGGAGCCGCCGGCGCGGGCGCCGGAGGTTCAGGAGGCGCGGGTTCCGGTGCTCCCGGCTCGGGGAAGGCGGGTGCGGGCGCGGCTGGCTCCGGTCGTCCCGGCGGCTCTGGCAAGCCGGGCGGCGCCGCAGGCACCGGCACGCCGGACCTCGGCACCAGCGGCATTGCGGGCCCTTTCGGAGCCGGCACCGGCACGGGCGCGGGCACCGGCGGCACGCCGGGTGGCGAGCCCGGCGGACCGGGCGGCTTTGGCAAAGGCGGAATCGCCGGTGCGCGCGGCGCCTTCGGAGCGCCGGAGGATGTTTCCCAGCGCGTCTTCCCATTTCCCGGCCGCCGCATCGCCGCCCGCGGACCCTCGGCGAAATGGTTCTTCGCCGACAGTTGGTATATCCTCGGCCCCTTCGACAACACGCGCCGCGGCAACATCGAACGGAAGTTTCCACCCGAGACCGTCATCGACCTGAACGCGACCTATCCCGGCAAGAACGGCGTGCCCATCCGCTGGGAATTCCACCAATCCGGCAAACCCAACGTCATGCCGCCGATGGATGCCTACAACGCCGCCATGTGCGATCCGGCGCGCAGCCCCGAAGCCAACTACCGGAGCAACCTGCAATACGTCATCTACTACGCTTACACCGAGCTATGGTTCGAGCGGGCGTGCGACCTATGGGTGGCCATCGGGAGCGATGACTTTTCAAAGGTGTGGATCGAAGACCAGCTCGTCTGGTCCAGCGGCAAGAGCCTGAAAGCGTGGAAGCTGAACGAGGGCCTGCGCAAAGTGCACTTCAAGCAAGGCATCAACCGCGTGCTCTACCGCGTGGAAAACGGCAACGACAAGACCGAGTTCTCGCTAGTCGTCTCGCTCCAGCCGTAGGTAGTCCAGCCTGGGCCGATGTAAAAAAAGCGCCCGCGCCTGGAGCCGGCCGCAGGCGGACGCCGCCCTCCCGGAGCGACGCGCTCCAGCGCGTCCCCATCTTTCGGAGCCAAGCGCTCCAGCGCGCCCTCGGAGGGAAGCGCTCCAGCGCGTCCGGGCGAGCGCAAGCGAGGCGGCGGGCGCAGCGAATGCCGCGCGCCAACCCGCCGGCCGCCTCGCTGCGCTCGCCCTGGGCGCGCTGGAGCGCTTGGCTCCGGGAGTTTGTGACGGGCAGGAGCCCGTCCCTCCGCTCGGTCCCAAACTCCATTTGGGACCGCCCCTGTCCGCGCAACCCCGTTGCCCCGCCGCGGGAGTTTCGGCTTGTGTGGCGAAGCCTTCGCGTCTGGGATCGCATCCATGAAATCTGGCTCCCCCCAAGCCCCGGAGGAGGCCCGGGCGGGTTTCCTCCGTAGCAAACACCGCGACATTGAAGTCGCTAAGCTTTAGTAATTCAAAAGCGAAGCCTACTTCCTGTTAGGCGCATTCGCACACACCAACCGGCACATTGTATGAAACTGAAACCACGCTTGAGCCAACTCGCCTTCGCCTTCGTTCTTAACCTCTTCTCGGTGCTTGCCGCGTTCGGACAGGAGAAACCAATTCTCGATCCACCGGAACTCATCACGAAGCGGGAAGATCATTTGCGAGCGATGCAGCGGGTGACCATGCCGGAACTCCAAGCTTATGCGACTAAGCTGAATCTGCTGAAACAGCAGTTCACGCGCGAAGGGAAGCTAGAAGCGGGGCTCGCCGTGGATAACGAGTTGCGTGATGTGACCCGCCAACTACAGACGGCTCAGGACGCAGGCAACGCGACCAAGGCGGTGGCTCAACAACTGACGTTGGTTTCGGCAGTGTATGGGCATCTTCCCAGCAAGCGAACCGTGAATGTCGAGCGCATCCTGCGGCAAGCGATGACCGCCGGCCAAGCGACGATCAAGCTTAACAACGCCGTGCTGAATAACGATCGGGATCCAGCACCGTATGCCCCGAAGGACACGGTAATCAATTACGTCACCGGCGGCCAAAAGAAGGAAAAGACGTTTCGTGAGGGTTACACCCTTGATTTCAAGAACGACCTCCAATGAACCAAGCGCCTGACCATGCGCTGTAGCGAACCGCTCCGTGAGTCAGGGCATCGGCTTCCGCCGCCGCCTTGCTGCCCACCATGCAGGTGCCGCGCCGCACTCCGCGGTCGCTGAGCTTGGGGTCGGTAGGCGTCATGAACGCTCCCGCTGTATTCCTAGCTTTCGTGGTCTTTCCATTCCTTGCCGTCGCGGACGAGTTCCAGATCATCAAAGACTCAATTTCGCCGAACCATCGGTATGCGTTGGCCGTCCAGCCTTCGATTACCGAACGTGGTCGAGATCGGGTGATGTTCTTCGACATCCCCCGAAGCCGACCAATTAGCGACGACCTTTCTGAGGATAGTGTATTCGAACTCATCGCACTGGCTCACCGGAATAAACCAAGCGGAGCCGATAGTCCCACTTACAGGATCGTGTGGACTACGACGAGTCGGCGGGTCGCGTTCTATGCTGGGTTTCACCAGTTCGCATCGGTTACAGCCTTCGACGTGCTGGACGGACGCCCCAAACCGCTCGGCATTCCAGATATGCGTCCCGAGCGAGCGGAGATCCAACGGCGCATTGAACCATTTCACATCACAAAAGACTGGCAATGCGATCCGTCTTGGCCAGACCCGAACCGTCTTTGCATCACGCTGAGTGGAAGCGCCTACAAGAGTGGCGGTCGGCGGGAGAGTGACTTCTTGGACTACGCCTTTCGGGCGACAATCCGCTTTGATGCCAAAGGCAAAGGATACGTCATCGCTCTAGACCCTACGCGATGACGCCTAACCATGCGCTGCATCCGACGGCCCGGTGCGTCACGGCATCGGCTTCCACCGCCGCCTTTCCGCCCGCCGTGCAGGTGCCGCGCCTGCTCCGCGCTCGCTGAGCTTGGGGTCGTTCGGCATTCCCTCGTGCCGAAACTCCATTTCGGCACGCATGTGTCTGGGCAATTCCATTGCCGGCGGGGCCGGGGCGATGGAATCGCGAAGACAAGGGCGTTCCGCGATGGAGTCGCGGAACGAGGATCGAAGGCCCGTCTTTTTTGACTCGCGGCGAGTGTTCCTCCACCCTCGGCGCGCGCGCCACATCCGGCGCGGTGACTCCGCATTTCCAACCCAACTCAAAATGAAATCTCTCAATCTCTCACTCGTCTCTATTCTCGCCATCTCAGCCGCCGCGCCCGCCTTTGCGTGCGATCTCTGCGGCTGCTACACGCCCCGGCTCGAAGTCGTCCGCCAGCAAGACCACGGCTTCTTCGCCGCGGTCAGCGAACAGTTCACCCACTTTGGCACCGTCCGTGTCGAAGGTCGCGATGTCGGCAATCCGGCCGGCCAGTATCTCGATAGCTCGATCACGCAGGCGGTCGTTGGTGCGCGGTTTTTTGAAGGCCGTTTCGGCTTTCAGATCAATGTCCCGCTGATCTACCGCAGCTATGAGCGGCCTGAGGGTCACGAAATCGAGAGCGGGAGCGTGTCCGGCCTCGGTGATGTCTCGCTCCTGGCAAGCTGGGTCGTTTTCAAAAAGGAAGTGCGCGACACGGAGCGGATCGACTCGCTGGACGGCAAGACGACGACGTATGCGGTCGCGGCGGTGCCAAATTTCAGCTCGTCGGTGAATGTCTTCGCCGGGCTCAAGTTTCCGACCGGCGACGCGAGCCGGCTCGCGGAGGAGTTCCATGAAAACGACGCTCACAGCCGCGAGCAGGGGCATGCGGACGCGGGGGGGAATGCACCCGCGAACGGCATCCACGGCCACGATCTCGCGCTCGGCACGGGCTCGTACGACGGCGTCTTCGGCGTCCAGACATACGCGCGCTACAAGACCGTCTTCCTTCAGGCCGACGCGCAATACACGCTCCGCGGCGACGGTCGCTACTCGTATCGCTACGCGGATGACTTCATCTGGAGCGGCGGCCCCGGCGTGGAGATCGTCCGGCGCGGTGAGGATTCGCTCGCGCTGCAGTGCGTCCTTTCGGGCGAGGTGAAAGGCAAGGACCGCTTCCAAGGCGCGGTCGTCGAGGACTCAGGCCTGACCTCGATCTACACCGGCCCGCGCGTGCTCGGCACGCTGGGGCGCGTGAGCGGCGAGGTCGCGGTGGATTTGCCGGTGCTGACGCGCACGACGGCGCTGCAGGCGACCGCCGATTACCGGATCCGCGCGGGCTTTGTGATCCGCTTTTAGCGGCTGTGAAATAGGTCGGATGTCCTGGCGCAGGAGCGCCGGGCCGGTCGCGCGGGAGCGCTTGGCTCCGAGGGGCTGGCGGAGCCAAGCGCTCCTGCG
>JANOBH010000067.1:0-2413 GCA_031411535.1 Chthoniobacter sp.
CATGGGCGCGGTCTATCTCGCGGTGCAGAGGGCGCTGGATCGCGCGGTGGCGATCAAGCTGCTGCCGTTCGAAGTCAGCGCGGACCCGGATTTCGCCGATCGCTTTGTGCGCGAGGCGCGGGCGATGGCCAGGCTTCACCACCCGCACCTCATCGAGGTGCATGACTTTGGGAAGACGAGCGAGGGGCAGCTCTACATCGTCATGGAGTATGTGGATGGCGCGAACCTCCACGAGATGATCCACGGCCCGGGGCTCCCGCCGGCGCAGGCGCTGCACATCGCGGCGCAGGTCTGCGAAGCGCTCGCCTACGCGCACGCGCAGGGCGTGGTGCATCGCGACATCAAGCCGGCGAACGTGCTGGTGGACCAGAACGGCCAGGCGAAGGTCGCCGACTTCGGCCTCGCGCGGCTGACCGATCCGACCGCCGAGCACCTTGGCAGCACGATGACGGGCACGGTCATGGGCACGCCCGACTACATGGCGCCCGAGCAGCGGAAGGGGATGCAGGTCGATCACCGCGCGGACATCTACAGCCTCGGCGTGATGCTTTACGAGATGCTCTGCGGCGAAGTGCCGCGTGGCGTTTTCGCGCCGCCGTCGAGCCGCGTGGAGTGCGACGCGCGGGCCGACCAAGTCGTCACGCGCGCGATGCAGCAGGAACCGCGGCTGCGTTACCAAAGCACGCAGGAGATGAAGACCGACGTGGACGCCGCGCGCACGCCGCTGGAGCAGGCGCAGAGCAAAACGTCCCGCACCCGCGTCGCCGCCATCGTCGCCGCGGGCCTCGTCCTCGTGAGCGCGGCCGTTTTTTCCCTCTGGGAAAAAGGGAACGCGTCCCGTGCTGCGCGCGCGCCGGAAAGCAGTCCCGCGCTTCAGCGCGAACTGGCCGCCGACGGGCTAAAGCCCGCGACTACTTTGCCCGCCTCCACGAAAGACGCGCCCTTCGTGAACACCCTCGGCATGAAGTTCGTCCCCGTGCTGATCGTGGGTGGCCCGACCGGCGGGCAGCGCGTGCTCTTCGGCGTGTGGGACACGCGCGTGCAGGACTACGCGACCTTCGCCACGGAGACCAAGTGTGACTGGCAGAAGCCGGAATTCGAGCAAGGTCCCACCCACCCGGCGGTGAATGTGAGTTGGGACGACGCGACGGCCTTCCGCGCGTGGCTGACGGAGCGCGAGCGCAAGGCGGCCAAGCTCGGTGCGAATGAGCGCTACCGCCTGCCGAGCGATCACGAGTGGAGCTGTGCGGTGGGCATCGGCGAACCCGAAAACGCAGCGACGCTGCCGGCGCGGAAGAATGGAATGCTCCGAGACTTCTTTCCGTGGGACAGCACATGGCCGCCGCCGGACAAGACCGGCAACTACTGGAGCGAGGAACTGCAGCCCGCGCTGGCGGCGGGGAAACACCCGTGGTTCAAGCCTACCGACATCCCCGGCTACCGCGACGGCTTTGCCGAGACCTCGCCCGTGGACGCTTTCGCAGCGAATCGTTTCGGTCTCCACGACATGGGAGGCAACGTCTGGCAGTGGTGCGAAGATTGGTTCGATGCGGAGCACAAAGCACGGGTGCTGCGCGGTGCCTCATGGGGGAACGGCGGTCGCGTCGGTCTGCTCTCGTCGTATCGCAACCTCCATCCCACCGGCTTTCGCTTCAACAATTGCGGCTTCCGTTGTGTGCTCGCGGATTCGCCACCGGTGGCCATCGCCGAACCGGCGCGATAGCCCGCCGAAGGGCATTGAGTTGAAGGCCGCTTTTGGACGAATTGCCGTGCCGGAATCGTCCCAGAGGGACGGCAGAAATTAGCTGGTGGTGAAGCGAGGAACGAGCGCAACCACCGGAATCCGATGAAGAACGCGCTGCGCCCCGGAGGGGCGCGGGAATGTTTCGCCATGTTCTCCGGCGCACCCTCCGGGGCGCTTTCGTTTGGTGCGGCTATCCGGTGGTTGCGCTCGCGGACTCGCTTCAACCACCGGCTAATTTCTGTTGTCCCTCCGGGACGATTCTTGGGCGACGGGATCGGGCGAAGATGGCCGCGGAAAAGAAAATGAAAAAATCTTCGCCGGGGAGTGAAACGAACGAACGGGGATTTCGATAGGAACGGGTGACCACGCATCCACCGATCAGGACCAAAGCCCAATTTCACCGTGTCCACTCGCCACACCAGCGATCCATCCGTCTCCGCCACGTACCTGTGCGCCAGTCCGCATCGGCGGGGCGGCGGCGAAAGCCACCCATTCACCAACGTCCCAAGCTGCTGCGATGGCGGCGCGGGGCTTCCACGCAGAACCATCGCAAAAACCAAAAACCAACATCGAAAGACACGCATGAAAACAATTACGACCACGAAACTCGGAACCACGCTGGCCGGAGTGCTCGCAATCTCATTTGGCCCTTTGGTCAATACCTCCTGC
>JANOBH010000068.1:0-2713 GCA_031411535.1 Chthoniobacter sp.
GCGATGGCCGGCGGCAAGCCGGTGTGGAAGCTGGAGCAGCTCTGGCCCGACGACTGGAAGAAGCGCGAGAACTTCCGCCCGATGACGTGGACCGGCACGGACTGGAACGTGAAGGAAGGCGGCTTCGGCGGACAGCCGGGCGCGAGCCTGAAAGACGGCACGCTCGGCTTCGGCACGCGCGCGCCGCACGGGCCGGACAATGACCGCCACCTGCGCACCGCGGGGCTCACGTTCGTCGCGCCGCAGGCTGGCACATTCGTGCTGCACGGCGCCGCGACCGCGCACATGTGGGACAGCAAAAACAAGACGACGCTGCACCTGCTCAAAAAGTCCGCCGCGGGCGTGGAGAAAGTCGGTTCGCTCACCATCCAGCACGACGGCCAGACATCGCTCGAAGGTCAGAGCGTCGCGCTCGCCGCGGGCGAAGAATTCACGCTGCTCCCGCAGATCGACGGCATGTTTGCGGGCGGCGATCTCAAGCTGAAGGACTTCTCCATTTCGCTCGGCGACGCGAAGGCATCGTCCGCGAATCCAGCATACAAGCTCCCCGCCGCGTGGGAGGGCACGGCGAAGGGCAACGCCGCCGGCAATCCGATCGCCGCGGGCGGCCAGCCGATCTGGCGGCTCGACCGGCTGTATCCCGAGGACGCGATCATGACCGCGAACTACTCGCCGCTCATGTGGAGCGGCACCGCGTGGGTCGCGCCGGATCATTCGCAAGGCGGCCACCCGAGCGCGAAAGTGGAGAACGGCAGCGTGAACTTCGGCGCGCTCGGACCATGGGGCGGCAGCGAATTCAACTACCCGAAAATCCCCGCGCTCGCCTTCATCGCGCCGAAGAGCGGCATCTACAAAGTGACCGGCACCGCGAAGTCGAAGCCGTGGGACGGCCTCGCGAAAACCTTCCCGCTTTCCCTCCGCAAAAAGGACACGCAGCGCGCCGCCGAAGTGAAGCTGATCCAGCTCCCGCGCGACGGCACCGCCGTCCCCTTCGAGGCCGAAGTCGAACTCACCGCCGGCCACGAACTGCTCTTCGTCCCGCTGATGCACGGCCTGCACAACAACGCGACGAACATCACGATCGAGAACCTCGCGATCGTGGAGGCGGCGAACCCGTAACGGTGGCAACCCGCAGCCGAGCCGGTCACGCCAGACGGCGGCGGCGGAGTCGCCTCGCGGATAGGGAAACGCTCCGCGCCAACCGACATTGCCCCTCGTTCCCGAACTCCGCTTGGGAATGCGGCCGCGGGCGAAACTCTGTTTCGGTGGCGGGACGCTCGTGGCGGACAGGCGCGCTCACCGGGGCAACGGAGTTGCGCGGACAGGGGCGTTCCCAAACGGAGTTTGGGAACGAGAGGAACATCACGATCGAAAACCCGCGATCAGCGAACGAGCGGGGACCCGCTAGAAACGGCAACCCGCAGCCGCGCCGGTCAAGCCAGTCGGCGGCGGCGCAGGCCGAGCATCGCGGCGCCGCCGAGCAGGAGCATGGCGCTGGCGGGCTCAGGCACCACGGCGGTCGCGCCGAATTTCCCACCGTCGCCGGCGAACGGCGCGGCGGCTCCGAAGGTCACCACTGCGCCGGCGCCGATGTTCAGCGCGGCGAGCGTCTGGCTGGCGTTGATGTTCACGGTTGCGTTCGCATTGAGCGTCGAGGCGCCGGTGCCGAGCGCGCTGTTCACGTTCGTGGTGCCGGCGGTTGCCGTGAGCGTCCCGTAGGTCTGCACGCCGCTGAGCGTGAGCGCGCCGGTTCCCTGTTTGAATACGGTGCCGGTCGCGCCGGAGATGGCGCCGGCGAATACGGTCGCAGGAGTGGCGTCGCCGACGGTGAGGGTATTGCCGCCGAGCGCCACCTCGCCGCCCGCGGCTCCGCCGCCGCCGAGCGAGCCGATGGTTTCGCTCGCATTGAGCAGGAGCATCGCGCCAGCCACATTGGCGAGGCTCACCGCACTCGTGTCGGGAATGGCGGCGCCGCCGGCGATGGCGAGCGTGCCGGCATTGATCGTGGTCGCGCCGCCGTAGGTGCCGGCGGAGCCGGCGAGGAGGCTGAGCGTGCCGTTGCCCGCCTTGGTCAGGCCGCCGGCTCCCGCGATGTCTGGCGCGACCGTGGTGGTGGTGGCGGCCGCGATATCAAAGGTGCGGGTGGCAGTGAGATTGATGACGTTGAGATTCGCGCCGGTGTAGCCGCCGTTGGTGAATGTGACATTGCCGGTGGTGGTCACGTTGCCGCCGAGGTTGAGCGTGGCATCCATGTTGGCCGTGTTGAATTTCACCTGGATGTCGCCGCCGCTCGCGGTGATGCCGCCCGCGCCGATGTTCAGCGTGGACGGGCCGCCATTTCCGGCGATGCGCAGGAGCGCGCTGTTGCCGGGAGCCGCGGTGATGTTCACGCCAAACAAGGTCGCTGTGTTGCTGCTTGCGACGCCGAAGACGCCGCTGTTCAGGACGGACATGCCGAGCGCCGTGAAGCCGTTGCGCAGGATGACCTGGCCGCCTCCCGCGCCACCGACGCTGGAATTGGCCACAACGCTCTGCACCGTCTCCATCCCGATGGGCGCGGGGATCGAGTCGGCCGAACTTCCGGTGAAAGTAATCGTGGCGGTGTCGGGGATTTGTTCGCCGGCCAGCAGCGCGAGCTGGCCCGTGCCGGTGATCGTGACGTTTCCGCCGACGGCATTTACACCCGCGCTTTTGTTGAGTTGAAGAAGGCCCG
>JANOBH010000069.1:0-2312 GCA_031411535.1 Chthoniobacter sp.
CTCGGCCCAAATCTGCCAGTGGTGCCACGCGAAGCTGATATCCTGGCCAATGACGGTCTGGCGGTAATCGTCGAACGCGAAACCTTTCGCGACATACCGCTGCGCCGCGTGGTCCAGGTACGAGCCGGTGCTGCCGAAGACACCGAGATTCCACGCGGGATCGGGGCGAAAGGCGAAGCGCGCCGTGAAGCTCGGATTGCTGAAGCCGACGGCCGTGGCGTCCCATGTGCCTGGCCGCGAGGAGAGCGACGCATTTTTCACCTCCGCCGCGAGATCGAATTTTCCGAGCTGTGCGAAAACTGCGAGGCCGCTCGCATAGCTCGGCCCCCAGATGACGGGGATGCGCACGTGCTTGTCCGCACCCGTGGTGTCAAAGCCGCTGTCCGGCCGGTGCGACCAGTTGAACAGCGTATCGGCCGAGTCCACGGGGTAGCCGTCCCATATTCCGGTGAGATTCTCATACGGCAGCGGCGCGGTGATGAATGGGTTAGTCCACGAATCGTGGCGGTGGACCCAATTGCCCGCGACGGTGGCGAACTTGCCGGCCTGCACGCGCACGCGCCCGTCTTCCCACGGTTTCACGGAAAGAAAATACTCGTCGAGCCGCACCTCGGCGTCCACGTAGCCGGGATCGAAGCCGTGATCGAAGCGCGCCTGTGCAAACGCGTAGAGATGCGAGCCAAGCTGCGCGTCGAGAAAGAGCGTGAGCCGCGGATTGAAAAGGAACGTGCGGTTGCTGAAGACCAGCCCCGGCGCAGGCTTCTGCGTGAGGTAGCCTTCGGCATCCACGAGGCCGGAGACGTGCGCGCGCACCTTGCCCTCGGCCGCGTTGAAAGTGAGCGACTGGTCTAGGCGGGCGAGCCAGTCCTCGGCGCGGGTGACAGAGGCGGCGAGCAGCAGCGCGGTGGCGGCGATGAGCGGGGCGGGAGTCTTCATGCGGCTTTCATGGCTTTGTCGATCGCCTCGCGGAGCGAGGGCATCGAGATGGGTTTGGTGGCGAGGACATCGACACCGGGGATGGCTTCCTCGCCGAGAAATGGGCTGAAGCCGGTGAGCAGGACGACCCGAATGTCCGGCGCGGTCTCCTTGATCGCCACGGCCATCTGATCGCCGCTCATCCCAGGCATCGCCTTGTCGGTGACCACGAGATCGAAACTGCCCGCGCGGAAGCGCGAGAGACCCTCGACTCCGTGCTGTGCGGTTTCGACCGTGTGCCCGTCGATGGTCAGGAACTCGCTCAGCACATCGCGAATGTCCGGTTCGTCATCCACGAGCAGGATCCGCAGCGGGCGGATCTCCGCGCACGGCGCGGCGGCCGACTCCGCGGCTGTGTCGGCGGTGTGATACGGCAGGCGGATGATGAAAGTCGTCCCGTGGCCCACCTCGCTCTCGATGTCGATCGAGCCGCGGTGCCGCTGCACGATCCCGAAGACCATCGCCAGGCCGAGCCCGGTTCCGCGCTCGCCCTTTGTGGAAAAGAACGGCTCCAGGCAGCGCTCGCGCACTTCCGGCGTCATGCCGGTGCCCGAGTCGGAGATCTCGATCACGCCATGCCCGGCCTCCTCGCGCGTGCGCAGCGTGAGCGTGCCGCCGCGCGGCATCGCATCCACGGCGTTGAAAATGAGATTGGTCAGCACCTCGCGCAGCGCGGATTCATCGCCGGACACCGCCGGAAAATCCGCCAGCTCCGTGCGGATCGTGATCTCCGCGCCGCCGGCCTGCGCCTGGTCCTTCCATTTCGGGCGCGTGAGCGCCACGGCCTGCTCGGCGAGCACGCGCGCATTCACCGCGGTGAGCACGTCGTGCTGGTCGGTCGAGCGGTAGAATTCCCGCAGGCGCGCCACGATGCTCGCCGCGTCCTGAGCGCCGGTATTGATGATCTGGAGGTAGTGGACCGCCTTCTTCGTGTCCGCCAGCATCTCGGGCCGCGTGAGCAGCAGTTCGCTGAAGCCGGCGATCGGCATGAGGGCGTTGTTAAAATCATGCGCGATCCCGCTCGCCATCTGCCCGAGCGCCCGCAGCCGCTCCTGCTGGACGATCTGCTGCTGCGAGGCCTGCAAATCCGCGAGCGCCTGCTCGAGCTGGAGATTCACAGCAGCGAGCGCGTCGGCGGCTCCTTTGCGCCCCGTGATGTCCTCGATCGTGCCCTCGATGTGGAGCAGCGTGCCCGCCGCATCGCGAATGGCGCGGGCATTTTGCGAAACCCAAATCCGTCCTCCATCGCAACGGATCACCTCCGCCTCGAAACCCGAAGCCACACCCGCGTGCTCCACGAGGCGCACAAACTCCGCGGCCTGTCCCCTGTCGGCGAA
>JANOBH010000070.1:0-3524 GCA_031411535.1 Chthoniobacter sp.
GGAGCGCGATGCGACGGACTTCGACGCGGCGATCCGCGCCGGCGCGATCCGCCCGCCCGACCCGGAGGCTGCGCGCCTGGCCCACCGGCGGATGCGCGAGGTCATCCGGCAGTACGCCGGGCTGACGAAAACCGAGCGCGCAGAGCTGCCGGGCGACGTGCTCGATGGCGCGCGCGCGGCGGTTTTTCCGAGCGAGTTCGCCGATTACCACGCGGGTGTCCTGGCCTTTTCCGCTGGTGAACACGCCGAGGCGCGGGCGGCGTGGGAGCGTCTGCTCGCGCGACCCGTGGCCGAGCGGCGCTACCGCTCCGTGCAGGCCGCGTTCATGATCGGCGTGCTCGGCGTGGTCGAGAATTGGGACGACACTCCGCGCTGGTTTGCGCTCGCCCGCGAGCTTGCGCAGCGCGGCTTTCACGATGAGGCCGGACTCGCCGCCGCCAGCTACGGGCGCGAGAGCGAATGGCACCAGCAGCGGGGCGATTTGCATGCAGCCGCGGAGAATGTGCTCCGCAGCGTTTCGGCGGGCTACGCGACGAGAAGCTGCGTGAGTCCGGCAAACGATGAGCCGGACGAGCTGGCGAAATTCGCCACCGATCCGCTGCTGCGGCGGATTCACACGAGCCTCCTCCTCGCGGGGCAGGTGAATCTCCTGCCGCCCGGTGCGCGGCTGGCGGCGTGGCTGCGCGCGCTGGAGGCGGCGGGTGTGCGCGAGTTCGCGGGCGCGGAGCGGGTGGCGTGGCTTTGCTACAATGCCGCCGACTATGCGGGCGCGCGCCGCTGGCTCGCGCGCGCTCCGAAAAAATCACCGCATGCGCTGTGGCTGGCCGGCAAACTCGCGGCGCGGGACGGACATCGGGAGGAGTCACTGCATGCCTTTTCAGCCGCCGCCCGCCTGCTCGCCAGCGCGCCGGAACCGGCGCTCGAAGTGACGCAGTTTTTCGCCGACGAAAACACGCCGGCGCGGCGGTTCGCTGCGGAGCAGGCTATCGCCTCGATCGGCGCCGATGAGTTTCGCACGGCGCTGGAGGCCTTCCTGCGCGGCGGGCATTGGGTGGATGCCGCCCACGTTGCAGAGCGGCTTTTGAGCATTGGTGAATTGCAAAGGTTCGTCGTGCGACGCCCGTGGAATGATGCATGGGCGAGCGATCAGCCGACCGTATTTGTGACCACCGATGATCCGAGGCCCGACGCCGAGGCCGCGCAGCGCGAGCAGACTCGCGGCTTGCGCTGGCTGCTGGCGCGGCGGCTGGTGCGCGCGGGTCGCTGCACGGAAGCGCGCCCGTTTTTTCCACCAGCCTGGCGAGTGGCGCTCGACCGCTACGCACAGGCGCTGGCGCGCGGGGAAGAGCATCACCGTTCCGCAGAGGCACGCGCGCTCGCGCTGTGGGACGCCGCGGTCGAGGCGCGCTATCACGGGATCGAATTGCTCGGCACCGAGGCCGCGCCCGACTGGTTTGCTTACGAGGGAGCGTATGAAAGAGACGACCCCGCTGGTTTCCGGCTCGGCATGCTCCCGATCACGGCAGACCGCTACACCGACTCGCCGAAGGCCGTGCCGCTGCCGCCGATTCTGCGAGCGAGTGCCGCCGAGCGTGCCCGGCTCGGCGCATTCGCGGCGAAACCCGACAAACGCTTCCACTATCGCTACCGCGCCGCCGAACTCGGCTGGCGTGCGGCCCGCCTCCTGCCGGGCCAAGACCCGCGCACCGCGGCCATGCTGAACCTCGCCGGACGCTGGATCGCGGGACGCGATCCCGATGCGGCGGATCGTTTTTACCAAGCGCTCGAAAGCCGCTGCGCTGGGACGGACCTCGGACGGCAGGCGACTGCGCGGCGCTGGTTTGTGGACATCACCGATCCCACCGTGCGGTCTCTCCCCGACCCGCTGCCCACCGAGTGATGATCTGCTGAATCTGTCACGGAGCGCGAACGGCAGGCGCGCTGACTTCCGCGCGCACCTGCCAAACGCGGAAAAAATCGTAGCCGGGCGGGATGGCCACGTCGGAGTCCGGGATGAGCGGCGAGTCCTGCGGCTCTGCGTGAAACGGGCGCGCGAGATCAGAGGCGACGCATTTCTCCGGCGGCGGCACGCCGAGCAGCGCGGCGGAGGTCGGCACCACGCGCTCCGGCGCATCCGAGAGAATCCACGCCACACCACGCGCCCGCAGAATCGGCAGCGCCGCCGCCGCATCCGGCGCAAGCCAGACGCGCGCGGCATCGACCGTCCCCGGCAGGCTCTCGTGCGAGCTGCCCGCGACGCCGGGCTGCCGAGTCCAGTAGGCGATCGGCGGCGACAGCCACCACGGCGCGAGAAACGGCCCGCCATCCTTCTTCGCCGCGACGATGGCACGCAGCGCCGCGGTTTCCCCGCGCTTAACCGCGAGGTCGCGCTGCGCCGAGTCATCGGGAAACAGCCGCGCGTCCCAGTCCTGCGCGACCGGCCACAGCGCGATGATGAAGACCACCCACGCCACCCATCCGCGCCGCAGCGCGGGCATGAAAAGCGGCAGCGTGAGCACGAAGACCCCCGCGAGAAAGTAGCCCCAGCGAAGCTGCCAGACCGTGAGCCCGAGCGTGACCGCGAGCAGCGCCAGCATCGGCACCGCGCGACGCTCCGCCTTTCGCGCGAGGATCAGCAGCACCGGCGCAGCGAGCGCCGTCCAGCCCAGCCAGCGGCCGAGCACCGGCGAGAGCAGATCGAGATGCCCGAGTTCCCCGATGCTCGCCTTCCAGCGGCCGAAGTATTCGCGCATCGCTGCGTCCGGCGCCTCGATGCGCCAGCCTTCGAGGAGAAATGCGACCACGAGAATCGCGGCGAACGCGATCCAGCCCGCGCGCCGCTCACGCGCAAACAAGCCGCGCCGGTCGAGCGCCAGCCAAGGCGCCAGCACCGCGCCCAGCAGGACCAGCGGCTCATAAAGCGACACCCACAGACCCAGCGCCCACGCCACGCCGCTGATGACGCCCCACAACCGCAGCGAACCGCCGCCCGCAGCCATGTCCGCCGCTTTCCGCGCCAGCGCGATCTCCGCCCCCAGCGCCATCAGCACCAGCACGATTAGCAGCGCCTGGTGATCCGGCCGCCCGAGCAGCGTGCCATGCACGAGGATCGGGCTCACCGCGTAGAGCAGCAGCGCCATCCCCCAAAACCGCAGCCGCAGCGCCCATGCCCACACCGCGAGGAACACTGCGCCAAGCACCCCGAGCAGCGGCGCGATCAGCGCGCCCGAGAGGTCCAGCGTCTGCTCGCGCAGCACGCTCGTCTTTCCCGGATCGAAAACCGCGAACCCGGCATCCAGGACCTTTTTTCCCGCCAAGATGAGGTAATCCAGCGGCGCGGTGGTGTGCGATTTCACCCCCTGCGGGTAGTTCTCGAAATCGTGAAGCCGGACGATCATTCCGGGGTGCTCGGCGACCATCCGCGCGCGGGTCATCCGCGAGTAGCAGTCGGCGTCCACAAAGTAGATGCGTCCGTCGATGAAAACGTCGCGCAGATTGTGGCAGCGCGCGCCGAAAGTGAGGAC
>JANOBH010000071.1:0-8119 GCA_031411535.1 Chthoniobacter sp.
GCAGCAGCGACGCCAGCTCCCACGCCACATGCACGCGGTCGCGCAGCTCGGGCGTGACATTCAGCGGGACGGGCGCGGAGTCGAGATGCACGGTGCCGCCGCGCTCGTAGTTCGGCGTGGGCGGCGGCGTGCGGTTTTCCAGGATGGCGAACGCCTGCCGGTAGGTGAGCCGCGCGGCGCTTTTGATCACGGTGCGGGCGAAGCGCGTCTTGCGGACCTTCCCGTGCGAATCGAACTCGATGAACGCGGAGAACGTGAGCCGCTCGACGCCGGGCTTGAGCGAGCAGATGCCATTGCTCAGGCGCTCGGGGAGCATGGGGATGACGCGGTCGGCGAGATACGTGGAATTGCCGCGGGCGCGCGCCTCTTTGTCCAGCGCGCCGCCGGGGCGGACGTAGTGCGAGACATCGGCGATGTGGACGCCGAGGTGCCAGCCGTTCGCGGTGCGCTCGACGTTGATGGCGTCGTCGAAATCCTTCGCGTCATCCGGGTCGATGGTGATGACGAAACCGCCGCGCAGATCCTCGCGGCGCGCGATCTCCTCGGCGGGGATGGTCTCGGAAATCCGGTCGGCCTCGCGCTCGACGGAGGCGGGGAAACTCAGCGGCAGATTGTGCTTCCGGATGACGGAGAGCATGTCCACGCCCGGCGCGCTGGCCGGCCCGAGGACCTCGATGATTTCGCCCTCGGGATTGACGTGGCGGTTTTCCCACTCGTCGAGCCGGACGACCACCTTGTCCCCCACCCTCGGCATCGGGGCGCGGGCGCCGCGCGGGGCGCGCTGGCCGCTCACGCCGCGTGCCGTTTTCCCCACCTCCGGCGACTCCATGCCCACGCTGCCGGCGGCGGGCCGCACGTAGATGTCGTGCTGGAGGCGGGAGTCGTCGGGGATGACGTAGAAGAATTTCTTCGAGCATTGCAGCGTGCCGACGACGGTCGAGTTCACGCGCTCCAGGACTTTGACCACGCGGCCCTCGACGGTGCCGGCGCGCTGGCGGTGTCCCTCGTGCATGGCGCGGGCGACCACTTTGTCGCCGTGCATGGCGGTGCCGAGATTCACCGCGGAGATGAAGATGTCCTTTGCTCCCGGCGTGGAGCTGAGCAGGTGCGCATTGCCGCCGGTGTGGACCTGGAGCGTGCCGGTGATGAGATCGGCAGTCTGCGGGAGCACGTAGCGGTCGTCGCGGATGCGGGCGATCTCGCCCGCGTTTTCCATTTCGATCAGCATCTCTTTCAGGACGGCGCGCTTCTCGTGCGGCCACTTGAGCGCCTGGCTCATGCCCACCTTGTCGAGCGGACGGTAGCCGGGGGTTTGGAGTTGGCGGAGGATGCGGTCGCGCAGCGGGAGAGATTTCACGCCGCGAGTCCTAGCGCGCCGGTTTGCGCTTCGCGAGGAGAGAAAAATCTGCCGCCCGGCCGGCGGATCGAGCTTCTGCCGAAAGAAACCTCCGGTTCCCAATTCCGTTAATTCCGTCGAATTCCGCAATTCCGTCTAAAAAATCAGAACGGAATTACGGGATTTTGCCAAATTAACGGAAGTGACATTCGGGCAACCGCTCTAACCGCGGTGGCCGTTCCTGGCGAAGCGCGGGAGCATCACGGAGGGTTCGATCGTGACGTCGCCATACTCCTCTTCGCTGTGCGGCGGCGGCGGCGCTGGAGCTGGAGCTGGTGCGGGAAGGGATACGACGGCGGCCCCTTCGAGCGCGTCAGCGTGCTCGCGGCAGGCGTCGGCGAGCGCGGTGCGCAGACGGCGGTTCTCCTTATGGAGCGCCTCCACTTCGCCGACGGTGGTCGCATTGTGAAACTGCTGCATCTCCTTGTAGCGCGCGTGCATCTCGCTCGATTTCAGGCGCTCGCAGAGCAGCGTTTCCCGGAGGGACTTCGCCTCGGCCTGTGCCACTTCGCACGCCTGCACGGCGCGTTCCAGCGCTCCGCGGAGCGCGCGGAGCTGCATGTCCAGCGCTCCCGACGCAGCCGGTTTCTCGGGGACCTGCGGCCGGGCGACGGGCGGCGTTTTGAATTCGGGTGGATGCCAACGGTTCATGTGGACGAAAAGCAGGCTTAGCTAGGGCTGTGCCTTTGATGGGTTTTTCTTCATGCACCTTGATGATCCGGGCGTCAGCGGGCGCAGCGCGAACGCCGGGGTTTCCTTGCGCCGTCGCACGTGAACGCCGGGGTTTTTCGACTGCGCGCCGCCCGCCTCCGCCCGCGCGGCGCTCCGCTCAGGATGACACCGCGATTTGAGATTCCGCTCCGCCGTGACGCCGGGCACCTGACCCGTGTCCCCTGCCCTTCGCCGCTCTCGACTTCCCGGCGCCGCGCATCTATCTCGTTCCGCTCCTTTCGCCATGACCACCGATTCTCCCGCCGCTCCCGCCCCGTCCGACTTCATCCGCGACATCGTGGCCGCCGACCTCGCCAGCGGCGCGTGCCAGCGGGTGGTCACGCGTTTTCCGCCCGAGCCGAACGGCTACCTCCACATCGGCCACGCCAAGAGCATCTGCCTGAACTTCGGCATCGCGAAGGAATTTGGCGGCACCTGCAACCTGCGGATGGACGACACAAATCCCGCGAAGGAGGAGGTCGAGTATGTGGACTCGATCATCGCCGACGTGCGCTGGCTGATCGCCGGCTGGGCGGATGACGTGCTGCGTTTCAAAAGCGAAGCCGGCCCGTTTTACGCGTCGGATTACTTCGGCCAGATCTACGCCTACGCGCTGACGCTCATCCAGGACGGGCACGCCTACGTCTGCGACCTCACGGCCGAGCAGACGGATGAATACCGCGGCGCTCCCGACCGCCCCGGCCGGCCCAGCCCTTTCCGCGACCGCAGCGTCGAGGAAAACCTCGCGCTCTTTAAGCAGATGCGCGCAGGCGAATTCCCCGACGGCGCCCGCACGCTGCGCGCAAAGATCGACCCGCATCACCCGAACGTGTGGCTGCGCGATCCGGTGCTCTACCGCATCCGCCACACCGCGCATCACCACACCGGCGCCGCGTGGTGCATCTACCCGATGTATGACTTCGCGCACTGCCTCTCGGACAGCGTGGAAGGCATCACGCACTCCGTCTGCACGCTCGAGTTCGAGGTCCACCGGCCGCTTTACGACTGGATCCTGCAAAACCTCCCGGTCCCCAGGCCGCGGCCGCACCAGTACGAGTTTGCGCGGCTTTCGCTGACCTACACGCTGATGAGCAAGCGCAAGCTGCTCGCGCTCGTCGCCGAGGGGCATGTGTCCGGCTGGGACGATCCGCGCATGCCCACCATCTCCGGCCTGCGCCGGCGCGGCGTCACGGCGGCGGCGCTGCGCGCGTTTGCCATCGGCGTGGGCGTCACGAAATACAACGGCCTCACCGAGGTCGCCGTCCTCGAGCACGCCATCCGCGAAGACCTGAATGCGCACGCCCGGCGCCGGCTCGGCGTCCTGCGTCCTTTGAAAGTGGTCATCACCAACCTGCCCGAAGGTCACCGGGAAACGGTGCCCGCCACCAATCACCCGCTCGACCCCGCGCTCGGCACGCGCCCCGTCCCGTTCGCGCGCGAGATATTCATCGAGCAGGACGATTTTGCCGAGGTGCCGCCGCCAAAGTATTTCCGCCTCAAGCCCGGCGGCGAGGTGCGGCTGAAATACGCCTACATCATCAAGTGCGAGGAAGTGGTGAAAAACGCGGACGGCAGCATCGCCGAACTGCGCTGCACCGCCGACCTCGACAGCAAGACCGGCGGGGCCACTTCCTCGCGAAAAATCAAAGGCACGATCCACTGGGTCAGCGCGCCGGACTCCATCGCCGCCGAGGTCCGGCTCTACGACCGCCTTTTCACCGAGGCCGAGCCCGAGGCCGACGGACGCGACTTCCGCACCTGCCTGAACGCGCACTCGCTCGAGACCGTGAGCGCCCGGCTCGAGCCCGCGCTCGCCGACGCCACGCCCGCCGAGCGCTACCAGCTCGAGCGCACCGCCTACATCGCCGCCGATCCCGTGGAGTCGAAAGCGGGAGCGCCCGTCTTTAACCGCGTGATCTCGCTGAAGGATACGTGGGCGAAGGAAGCGGCGCGCGCGTAGCTAAGTGCGGCGGGCGGTGACCGCGGCCTTACCGGCCTAATAATCGCCATCGTCGCGGGCTTGACGTGCCGCTGCGGCTGGCGCGATGTAGCGCCCCCCGCCCCCAACTCCACCACTATGAATGCACTCCCGCGTCTCGCCCTCGTCGCCGTCCTCGCCTTCTCTGCCGCGTCCGCTTTTGCCGCGGATGGCGGAAAAAAGAACATCCTCCTCCTCGCCGGCAAGCAGTCCCACGGCCCCGGCGAGCACGAGCACAATGCGGGGATGCTCCTTTTCAAAAAATGCCTGGATGAAAGCGGGCTGCCGGTCACGACGACGGTGAAGCTGAGCGCCGAGTGGCCGAGCACCGAGGAGCTGGCGAAGGCGGACACGATCGTCTTTTACAGCGACGGCGGCGGGGGGCATTTCCTGCTGAAGGACGACCGCCTCGAACAGGTGGGCAGGGAGATGAAACGCGGCGCGGGATTCGTGGCGCTGCACTACGCGGTGGAGTATCCGGCGGACAAGGGCGGGCCGCAGGCGCTCGACTGGATGGGCGGATTTTTCGAGGCGAACTGGAGCGTGAACCCGCACTGGAAGGCCGACTTCACCGAGCTGCCAAAGCATCCCGTGAGCAACGGCGTGAAACCTTTCTCGACCAATGACGAATGGTATTTCCACATGCGCTTTGCGGGCGCGGACAAAGGGAAGCTGGCCCATATCCTCTCCGCTGTGGCGCCCGACAGCACGATGTCCCGCAAGGACGGCGCGCACGAAGGCAATCCCGCGGTACGCGAGGCGGTGGCGGCGAAGAAACCGCAGACGACCGCGTGGGCTTTCGAGCGCGCGGACGGCGGGCGCGGCTTCGGCTTCACCGGCGGCCACTTCCACAAAGGGTGGGCCAATGACGACCAGCGCAAGCTCGTGCTGAACGCCATCCTCTGGACGGCAAAAGGCGAGGTGCCGGCGGGCGGCGTGAACTCGAAAGTGACCGACGAGGATCTCGAAAAGAACCTCGATCCGAAAGGCGCCCCAAAGCCGAAGCCCGCGGCAGCAGCGGCGGCTGCGAATCCCGACGCGAAGGCGCTCTTTGAAAGCCCTCTCGTCAGCGCCGGCTCGGTCGCGGTGAGAGCCGACCTCAAAGGCGCGAAGGAGCTTTTTCTCGTCGTGACCGACGGCGGCGACGGCTTCCAGGCGGACTGGGCAAACTGGGCGGAGCCCGTGCTGCTCAAAGCCGACGGCTCGAAAATCAAGCTCACCGAACTCAAGCCAAAGGTCAGCGAGACGGGCTGGGGCAAGGTGCAGACAAACAGCAACGCCGCCGGCAATGCGATGGCGATCAAGGGCGCGGCGATCCCCTTCGGGCTCGGCGTGCATGCACCGTCGAAGATCGGCTTTGATCTGCCGGACGGCATCGTGGGTTTCGAGGCAAAGGCCGGGCTCGATGACGGCGGCACCAAGCAGGGCATTGGCAGCACCGTGGTTTTCAAAGCCTACGCGCAAAACCCCGGCGAAGTGGCAGCCAAGCCTGCGGCTAGCGCCGCCAAGTCGCCCGAAGGGCGCTACGGACTCGACGCCGCCAAAGCTGCGATGGACAGCTTCAAGACGCCGGACGGACTCCGCGCCACGCTCGTGGCCGCCGAGCCGATGATCGCGAACCCGACGAACATCGAGGTCGATCCGCGCGGGCGCATCTGGGCCACCGAGTGCCTGAACTACCGCCGCTGGATGGAGCAGCGCCCCGAGGGCGACCGCGTGGTCATCCTGGAGGACACCGACGGCGACGGCATCGCGGACAAGGAGAAGACCTTTTACCAAAGCAAGGAACTCACGAACCCGCTCGGCATCTGCGTGCTGCCGCAGGCGAAAGGGACGAAGGTCATCGTGAGCGCGGCGCCAAACGTGTGGCTGCTCACCGACAAGGACGGCGACGACGTGGCCGAGGACGCGAAGATCATTTTCAAAGTCGGCGGCGTCTGGAACTACGACCACCAGATCCACGCGTTCGTCTTCGGCGCGGATGGGAAGTTTTACTTCAACTCCGGCAACTCGATCACGGAACTCAAATGGCCGGACGGCACGGTCGTGAAGGATCTCGCGGGCAATGAAATCACCGGCAAGGGCAAGCCCTACCGGCAGGGCATGGTCTATCGCTGCGACCTCGATCTCGAGACCGGCAAGGCCAGCAACGTCGAGACGCTCGGCCACAACTTCCGCAACAACTACGAGGTGGCGGTGGATTCCTTCGGCACGATGTGGCAGTCGGACAATGACGACGACGGAAACAAGGGCGTGCGTATCAACTACGTCATGCAGCACGGCAATTTCGGATACGGCGACGAAATGACCGGCGCCGCTTGGCAGGCGAAACGCACCAACATCGAGAGCGAAATCCCGCTCCGCCACTGGCACCTGAACGATCCCGGCGTCGTCCCCAATCTCCTCCAGACCGGCGGCGGATCGCCCACCGGAATCCTCGTGAATGAAGGCACCGCGCTCGGCCCGCAATTCACCAACCAGATGATCCACTGCGACGCCGGCCCGCGCACGGTCCGCGCGTATCCGGTGGAGAATGACGGCGCGGGTTACAAGGCCACGATGGTGGACATCCTCACCTCGTCCGACAATTGGTACCGCCCGGCGGACGTTGCAATCGCGCCGGACGGCTCGCTCGTCGTGGGCGACTGGTACGACCCCGGCGTGGGTGGACACAACATGGGCGACAATACGAAGGGCAAGATGATGGGCCGCATCTACCGCGTCTCCGCCACCGGCGCGAAAGCGGGCGCGCCCGCGCCCGACGTCTCCACCGCAGCCGGCGCAGTCGCCGCGCTCCAGTCGCCGAACAAGCCGACGCAATCCCTCGCCTGGCAGGCGCTGCACAAGATGGGAGCCGCCGCCGAGCCCGCGCTGCTCCAGCTTTGGAAAAGCGAAAACCCGCGCATGCGCGCCCGCGCCCTCGGCCTGCTCACGCAGATCAAAGGCCGCGAAAACCAGCACCTCACCGCCGGCCTCAAGGACGCGGACGCCAATGTCCGCATCGCCGCCATCCGCCTCACCACCCTGCTCACCACCACGCGCGGACTCGACACCACGCCGCTGGAAAACGACCGCGCGCTCGTCGGCGCGCTCATCCAGGACAAGAGCCCGCAGGTGCGGCGCGAGATCATCCTCGCCCTGCACGACGCGAAGGACATCGCCAAGCTCTGGGTCGCGCTCGCGCAGCAGCACGACGGCAAGGACCGCTGGTACCTCGAAGCGCTCGGCATCGGTGCGGCGGGCAATGAGGACGAGTGCTTCGACGCCTGGCTCGCCGCCGTCGGCGACAAATGGAACACGCCCGCCGGACGCGACATCATCTGGCGTCTGCGCTCCGCGAAAAACGCGGGCTTCCTCGCGAAGATCCTCGCCGACAAATCCATCGCCGACGCCGAGAAGCCGCGCTACCTGCGCGCGTTCGACTTCCTGCCGGAGAGCGCGGAAAAGACGAAAGCGCTCATCACGCTGGCCGGCCTTGGCGACATGGGCACGGTCGCTGGCGAGGCGCTCGCGCGCCTGAAAGACGTGGACGTGAACGCCAACGCCGAGGTGAAGGCGGCGATCGAAAAACAGATCGCCATCGCCAAGGGCACACCGCGCTTCATCGAACTCGTCCGCGACTTTCGCCTGAAAGGACAGGCCGCCGCGCTCCTCGACGCCGCGCTCAAGGCGCCGCAGGATCCGCTCGCGGGCGACGCGCTGAAGATGATCCTCGCCGACGCGGACTCCGCGAAGCTCATCGAGAGCGCGCTTTCCGGCCCGCAGGCCCCGGCCCTCATCGCGCTCCTCGGCTCCGCCAGCGACCGCCGCACGGTCGCGCTGCTCAGCGGCATCCTCGCCTCGCCGAATGCCGGCCCTGCCCGCACCGAAGCCGTGAAGGCGCTCGCCCGCACCCAGCCCGGCGCGACCGCGCTCGTGCAGCTCGCGAAGGACGGCAAGCTGCCCGCCGAACTCAAGCCCGCCGCCACCACCGCGCTGAACCTCGTCCAGTATCCCACGCTCAAGGCCGACCTCGCCGCGCTCTTCCCCGCGCC
>JANOBH010000072.1:0-3338 GCA_031411535.1 Chthoniobacter sp.
GCAGGGTCTCCCGATGATCATCGATGCCGCGTGGCGTTATGAGGACGGGCCGGCCGTGCAGATCCATGGAGCGTGGGACCGGAATGGCGGAGCGTTCCGCCATGCGTTCCGGCTGGTCATGGAAAAGGGGACGCTCGTCCACGACATCGCGCTCGATGCGAATGCGCTGCATCTGCTGCGCGACGGCAAGTCCGAGACCGTGCCGCTTGACGAGACGCCGGCGTATCAGGCGGAGTTGGACGATTTCGCAGCGGGAATCAATGCGGGCCGCGCTTCCGGAGTCATCACGCCGGCGGACAGCCGGCTGGCGGTGGAGATGGGGCTGGAGGAGCTGCGGCAGATCGGGGGGTAGGGCGGGGAGGGAGAAGGTATTTGCGCCCCGGAGGCTGTGGATGCTCGGGCGCTGGAGCGCCTCCCGGACGCGCAGGAGCGCTCGGCTCCGGCTGGGATCAGCGATCCGCGCACCGAAAAAACGACAAGGCCCGCGCGGCGGGTGCCGGGCGGGCCTTGCGTGATGGAATGTTGTTCCGATTAGGACTTGGCGGCAACGCTGTCGGCCTTGCCATGCTCACTGATCACGGTCACGGCTTTGCCCACGAGGGTGGCGGCTTTGTCAGCGCCGGTGGTGGAGGGCGTGAGGGTGATCGAGGCGGACTTGCCATCGGCGGCCTCGACGACCACAACCTTTTTCTCGGCGTCGTAGGACTTGAGCGTGCCTTCGTTGGTGACCTTCTTGCCGCAGGCGGCGGAGGCGGAGAGGGAGAGGGCGGCGAGCGCCACGAGTGTGAGGAGCTGTTTCATAGGAGGTACTGGATTTGGTGGTTGAGCCGGGCGGCGGAATGCCACCAAGCTGTCGGGAAAGGCACCATGCATCCCCTCTGCAAGCAAGCTGCAATTTACTTCCTCGCCGCTCTGCTCCTGACGGTCGCGGCCTTCGCCCACCCGATCCCGGACATCCCGGTGCGCGGGTTTTTCCCCGGCGACGGCGCGGCGCGGATCACCGTGGAGGTGGACCCTCGGTGCCTCACGAGCGCGCCGGACATCGAGCCCTCCACGGTGCCCGCGACGCTGGCGGCGATGAGCGCGGAGGAAAAGGCGGCGCTGATCCGCGACGCGCGCGCGCTGGTGCAGCGCTGGGTCGAGATCACCCTCGAGCCCGTGGGGCGGGTGCAGCCGGATTTCACGTTCGCTTTCACGGGGAAAAGCGGCGCGCCGCTCGCGGGCGCGGAGGACGTGGTGGTGATGACCGGCGAGTGGCGCACCACGCTGGCTGCGGGGCTCACCGGCTGGCACATCCGCTCCACGCCCGACGCGAAGCTGAGCATCGTTTTCCAGAACATCATCCGCGGCGAAGTGCATCAGCGGCTGGCCGTGCTTTTTCCCGGCGAGAAGAGCTTCACCATGGACCTCACCACGCTCAATGCCGCCGCGCCCACCGGGCCCACGCCGGGCAGCGTCGCCGCGGGCGGTTCGCCGGGCGACGCGTGGAGCACGTTCGTCACGTATCTGCGGCAGGGCTTCATCCATGTGGTGCCGGAGGGGCTGGACCACATCCTCTTCGTGCTCGGCGTCTTCCTGCTCAGCAGGAAAGGGCGCCCGCTCCTCGCGCAGGTCACCACATTCACGCTCGCGCACTCCGTCACGCTCGCGCTGGCCACGCTCGGCTACGTGCATGTGCCGCGCGGGATCGTGGAGCCGGTGATCGCGGCGAGCATCGCGGTGGTCGCGCTGGAGAATATCTTCCGCCCGCGCTACACGCCGTGGCGGCTGGCGATCGTCTTCGTCTTCGGACTCATCCACGGCCTCGGCTTTGCCAGCGCGCTGGGCGATCTCTCGCTGCCGCGCGCCTCGCTCGCCACGGGTCTGCTCGGCTTCAATGTCGGCGTCGAGTTCGGCCAGCTCACCGTCATCGCTGTCGCATTCGTCGCGACTGTCTGGCTGCGCGAGCCGGAGCGCTACCGCCGCTGGGTGGTCATCCCCGGCTCCGTCGCCATCGCCGCCACGGGCGCATGGTGGACGGTCTCGCGCGCGATGGGCTGATCCGCGGCAGCGCCCACGCGCCCGTGGGCTGATCGTCACTAGACATTCCGTCGTTCCTTCGTCATCCGTCATTCCCCATTCGTCATTTCTTCCCATGCGCACGCTCGCCGTCCTCCTGCTCCTGATCACCTTCTCCTTCGCCGCCGACTTTCCCGCCGAGCCGCCCTTTGAGATCCGCGCCGGTGATCGCGTCCTCCTCCTCGGCGACACCCTGCTGGAGCGCGAAGGCACCTACGGCTACCTCGAAACGCGGATGCACGAGCAGTTCGCCGATCGCTCCTTCACCGTCCGCAACCTCAGCTTCGCCGGCGACACCCCGCTCGGCATCAGCCGCGCCGCCTTCGATCCGCCGGCCAAGGGCTGGGAGCGGCTCAAAGAGCAGCTCGATCTGGTGAAGCCCACCGTCGTCTTTCTCGGCTACGGCATGGCAGCCAGCCTGCAGGAGCTGACCGACCGCAGCCAGGACCCCACGCTCAATCGCGACACCGCCCGCTATGGCGACGAGCCCATGACCGCCGCTCGGTTCAAAAAGGAACTCGGTCAGCTCATGGACGCCATCAGCGAAGTCGCCGCCAAAGCCGCCGCTGCGACCCCCGCCAATACCGGCGACGACCGCGCCTCCCTCAGCGGCACCGCCGTCCGCGGCACCGCCACCGCCGCCGAGAAATCCGCAGCCACCACCACCGCCGAAGCGGCCCTCGCCTCCACCAAGCCGAACCCGCGCGCGCCCGACGGCGGACGCCCGAAAGCCGAAGTCCGCTTCGTCCTGCTCAGCCCCATCCGGCACGAAGACCTGCGGGCCACCCGCCCCGGCCTCCCCGACCCGGCGGAGCACAACAAGCTGCTCGCCGCGTATGCCCAGGCCATCGAGGAGCTGGCGAAGGAGCGCGGGGCGCGGTTTGTGTCACTGGCAAAAATGCCGAGCAAGGACGACATCATCGATCTCTTCTGTACAGGTGCTGCCGGCTTAGGTCGGGCACCATGGACGGATAACGGCATCCATCTGCGTGAGGCTGGTTATGCCGCGGTCTGCGCGACATTGATGGATGGGCTCGGGTGGCACTACATGATTCCAGAGCGGGGTCCTGAAGGCCACATTCCCAAGGGAATAATGAAAGATCTCGAAGCCCAGTGGGATTGGCGCAAAGCAATCCGCCCCGCCATCATCCGCAAGAACGCGCTCTTCTTCCACCGCTGGCGGCCGGCGAATGAGACCTACCTCTTCGGCTTCCGCAAACGCGAGCAGGGGCAGAACGCCGTCGAGATTCCGAAGTTCGACCCGCTCATCGAAGCCGCCG
>JANOBH010000073.1:0-3984 GCA_031411535.1 Chthoniobacter sp.
GCCGGGATGAGCACGCTCTCGATGAGCGCGCCGTCGCCGAGCTGGAAGAGGTATTTCAGCGTCGTGTCCTTCGAGCCGAGCGTGCGGACGGGTTTCACGTCGTCAAAGGCAAACTCCGCCGCGAGCTGGGTGCGCAGCGCCTCAGGGAGGTCGCTCATCGCGGCGAATGACTTCGCGCGCTTTTCGTAAAGCCAATGCATCACCTGCTTCGCCCGGTAGGCGGGCTGCCCGAGCGCGGTCAGCCGCGCGCCGAGTTCTTCGAGCGTGAGCGACTTGATGGATGGGAGCGGTGCCGGAGCGGTCATCGCCCGCACCTTCTCGCAAAACGTGCCGCGCGCAATGCTACTCGTCCGCGAGCGGCGTGAGCTCGACCGGCATGCACTCGTGGCGCAGCCAGCGCCCGCGCCAGATTTCACACCCGTTTGTCTCCAGGCGCATCGTCACGTCGCGGTCGGAGAATATCTCCAGCCGCACCTTTCCGCCGTCCTCGGCGCGCACGTCCCAGAAAACCTCGCAGCCCGCCGCACCCTCGCCGATGCGGCCGTCCGGCAGCAGCCGCAAGGGCCGGCGGTCGTGGCCCACGCGGTGGTAGTCGAAACGCCGCCCGCTCACCCGCGCGGCCGCCGCCAGCTCGTCGTCGGACTTTTTCTCCGCACGGAAGCGCCGCACTCCCGGCGGCGTGGGATCCCAGCGCGCGGCCAGCTCCGCGCAAAAGGCGAGGCACTGCTCCTCGTGCAGGAAGCCATGCACGCGCAGGTTCCCCTGCCACGGGTTCCACTTGTCGAAATTGCGGTGCTGGAAGACGCGCTCACCCGCGAAGTCGTGCTGGCACATCGTCGCCTCGATGGCGTCGATGCCGCGCGCGGGCATGGCGTAGTCCTGGCCCAGCTTCCGCCAGGCGAGGTGAAAGGTCTCTTTGTCGCCGTGGATGTGGTCGTAGTAAAAATCGCTGTATTCGTTCAGGTGCATCGCCACCTGGAGCGCGTGCCAGCAGCGCGCCTTGTCCACGAGGATCTGGCCGCTCTCGAATTCCGGCTCATCGCGGTAAGGCACGCCAGTCAGGCGCCAGATCGGGCGCTCCGGCTCCAGGCGGCCGAAGTCCGGCCAGAAGGCCGCGCCCTTTTCGCGGTACTCCGGCGCGTCGAAAAGATACGCCGGATCGCGCACGGCCACATTGTCCGCATCGAGCAGCAGCACCTCGGCAAAGCGCGAGTGCAGCAGCGCGTAGGCTTTCATCTCCCATCCGTAGAGCACGCGCACAGGATGCACTTTCCGCACCTCCCAGCCGTCCACCAGCTCCACGCCCAGCGGCGCGAGCAGCGCGCGCATCTCCGCATCCATCTCCTCCTCGCCGAGATGCCAGACCTCGATCGGGAGCGTGCAGCCGAGCTGCCGCAGCATCTTCACGCACACCCACGTGCAGGGGAAATACTTCACGCCGCCTCCGCAGATCACGATCCCGCGGCCCGCGAAACGCCCGGCGGGATACGGCCAGTCCGCGGCGACAGTCGCATCGAGCAGCGCGCGCTGGTGCTCCTCCGCGGCGGAGGAGGACGCGGGTGCCGCGACCTCCGGCAGCCCGGCCGGCGGACGCGGGTGCGAAATCTCGACCTCCCCAGCCGGATCGGGCGCGGTGCGCCTGGGCGTCATCATCCACGCCCGGAAATACGGCTCGATCTCCGCCAGCGGAATCCGGTCGATCGCCGCAAAATGCCCGACGACCACGCGGCCCGCATCGGCCAGCGTGTCGAAATCGAGGTGGTTGTAGTGCTTTGGCAGAAACAGCGCCGGCAGCCCGAGCAGATGCCGCGCGGCGTTCAGGTCCGTCTGCTCGAAAAGCTGCGTGGCGTAGCGCCCCTGCTCCCGCGCGGCGTGCTCCAGCAGCACGCGGTGGTGCGTGCGGTTGATGATGAAAAAGCCCGCATTGAAATACTCCCGCGGCGTGAAGCCGATCCGCCGCGCCTCCTCCTCGATCACGGGAAAATCCCAGCGGTCGCGCACGCACACGACCTCGCGCCGCCCGGCGTAGGCGCGAGGATCCCATTCATGGAGAAAGATCGTGTCGGCGTCGAAATAGAGGATGTTCTCCGCATCCGGGAATTCCTCGAAGAGCGTGAGCTTGAGATACACCGCCGACGCCACCCCATGCCGCGCCGCGGACTCGTCGCCGAGAATCCGCGTCTCCAATCCCGTCCGCCGCCGCACGCTTTCCGCCGCCAGCTCCGCGAGCAGACGCCACTTTTCGCCCACGCCGATCGTCACCGCGATCATGCGGTTTCCCGCGTGGAAAACTTCGTCGCTGGCGCAGGCTCCCGCCGCCGGTTGGTCATGGCCGCTCATCGCGCCGCGGCTACTTCAGCGGCTCCACCTCGACGACCGCGATCGTGATATTGTCCATCCCGCCCGCCGCCATCGCCCCGGCGAAAAGAGCCGCCACCGCCGGCTCGGCCTCGCTTTCCGCCAGCATGATCGCCTCGATCTCCGGCGCGTGCAGCATGTCGGTCAGCCCGTCGCTGCAGACCAGAAAGCGCGTGCGCGAACCGATGCGGAGCGGATGGACGTGCGCATCGATTTCATGGACTTCCTCGCGACCGCCGATCGCCTGCGTGAGCGCGTGGAGAAAGCCGGGGCGTTTCCCCTCCGTGCGCTGGAGCAGCCCCTGGTCGATGAGATCCTCCGCCTCGGAGTCATCCCGCGTGACCTGCACGAGCTGCCGGCCGTCCTGCCGATAGACGCGCGAGTCGCCGACATTGAAGGCAAAGAGACCGCGCCCGCCGCAGCCCAGCCCGGCGACCGTCGCGCCCATCGCCGCAAAATCGCGCTCCTTCCGGCCCCGCTCGCAGAGCTGGCGGTTCAGGCGGCGGAGAATGTCCGAGACCCCGGTCGGCGTGATGCGCTTGCAGCCTCCCAGCGCGGTGACCACCTCGCGGCTCGCCTCCGCGCCCGCCCGATGCCCGCCGATGCCGTCCGACACCGCCACGATCCACGGACTCACCGGGATATTGATCGGTGCCGGCGCCTCCGCGCTGCCCCCGGAGAGCATCGTGCCCGCGATGCACGCGTCCTCATTCACCCGCCGCACCTTGCCCGTGTGGCAGACCCACGCGCCGCGCACAGCGTAGCGGGAGAAATGCGGGATCTCGGCGGGCGCTTCGGCCTTCGCCGCCACGGTCGCGCGGGTGGGCGCCGGCGGCGGAGGGCCGATTTTCACGCTTCTCCGAGGTGGAAGGGAATGACTGGGGGTCATGGGTTTCGGCCGCAGACTCTCGCGAGATCGCCCCGTCTTTCAAGCCCTCCGTCGCGCTCCGCGGGATTTTTCCAAATCATTGCGCCGCCCAGCAAACGGCGATACTCCCAAGGCGCGATGGACAAAGACTTCAGCCAGATCACCGATGAGATCCTCGCCTCCTACACGAATGGCGGCGGGATGAATAACATCGACGGATCGAACCTGCCTTCCAAGCGCACGCTGGCGACGATCTGCGAAGACCTGCTCCAGCTCCTCTTCCCCGGTTTTCACGACGCCGAGCCCATCCATTCGCGCGACCTCCGCCGCGTCACCGCCCACCGCCTTTTCAGCATCGCCGACCGGCTCGGCGCGGAGGTCTGCAAGAGCCTGCGCCTCGGCGAGCCCGACTGCCCCGAGGCCCGCGCGGAGCACATCGTCCACGAGTTTCTCCACACCATCCCGCTCGTCCGCGCGCAGCTCGCCACGGACATCGCCGCTGCCTTCGATGGCGACCCCGCGGCCGGCGGTTTCGACGAGATCATCCTCTCGTATCCCTACCTCGAGGCCATCGCCATCCAGCGCTGCGCCCACCTGCTTTACTGCCACCAGCTCCCGCTCATCCCGCGCATGATGACCGAGTGGGCGCACTCCCGCACCGGCATCGACATCCATCCCGGCGCCCACATCGCCTCGCACTTTTTCATCGACCACGGCACCGGCGTCGTCATCGGCGAGACCGCCGTCATCGGCCAGCA
>JANOBH010000074.1:0-6508 GCA_031411535.1 Chthoniobacter sp.
GCGCGGGCAGGCTGAAGCTGCTCTACGTCGCGCCGGAGCGGCTCTCGGGCGAGGCATTTCTGGATCGGCTGCGGCGGGTGAAAATCTCGCTGCTCGCGATCGACGAGGCGCATTGCATCTCGGAGTGGGGTCACAATTTCCGCCCGGAGTATCTGCGCCTAGCGCGCGTCGCGGAGGAACTGGCGCTGCGGCCCGTGCTCGCGCTCACGGCCACGGCGACGCCGGATGTGGCGCGCGATATTTGTAAGGCGTTCGGCATCGCGGGCGAGCGGCACGTGCAGACTTCCTTCCGCCGGAAAAACCTGCGCCTGCGCGTGACGCCGTGCGCCGCGGGGGCGAGGCTCGCGGTGCTGACGAAGCGGCTCGCCAGCGCGAAGGTCCGGCCCGCGGTGGTGTATGTCACTTTCCCAAAAACCGCCGAGGCCGTGGCTGCGCATCTCGCACAAGCGGGCCTCGCCGCGCGCGACCGCCTCGCGGTGCTCGCGAAGCGTCTCTCCAGCGCGAAAGTCCGGCCCGCAGTGGTGTATGTCACTTTCCAAAAAACCGCCGAGGACGTGGCCGCGCATCTCGCGCGGGCGGGCCTCGCGGCGCGTGCGTATCACGCGGGCATGACCGCCGAGGATCGCGACGCCACGCAGGAGGCGTTCATGCGCGGCGCGTGCGAAGTCATCGTCGCGACGATCGCGTTCGGCATGGGCATCGACAAAGCGGACATCCGCAGCGTCATCCACTTCAACCTGCCGAAGACGCTCGAAAACTATCAGCAGGAAATCGGGCGCGCGGGCCGCGACGGGCAGCCGGCGCTCTGCGAACTGCTCGCGTGCGCCGACGATGCCGTGCCGCTGGAGAACTTCACGCTCGGCGACACACCCGAGCCGCGCGCGGTCGAGGCGCTCGTCAGCAAAATGCTCGGCTCCGGCGAGGAGTTCGACGTGAGCCGCTACGATCTCAGCCAGGAAACGGACATCCGTCCGCTCGTCGTCGAGACCGTCATCACGTATCTCGAACTCGACGGCCTGCTGCGCCCCACACGCGCCTTTTACGAGAGCACGCAAGTGCAGTTTTTGAAAAGCGAGAGCGCCATCCTCGACGCGCTCAACGACGACCGCCGCCGCTTCCTCTCCGCGCTTTTCGCCGCCGGACGCCGCGGCCCAAAATACCTCACGCTCGAACTCGAAGCCGCCGCGCAAAAGCTCGGCGAACCGCGCGAGCGCATCGTCAAGGCGCTGACGTGGCTGGAGGAAACCGGCGCGATCACGCAAAAGCCCGCCGGCCTCCGCCACGGCTTCCGCCTGACCGGCGACGCCGCCCGGCGCGACCCCGTCGCCGTCGCCGCGCACCAGGCCGGCCTCTTCGCCCAACGCGAAGCCCGCGACTCCCAGCGCCTCGCGCAAATCCTCGACTTCGCCAGCGCCCCCGGCTGCATCACCCGCCGCCTCCTCGCCTACTTCGGCGAACCGCTCCCCGACGAAAACTGCGGCCACTGCCACTCCTGTCGCACCGGCGAACCCGCCGCCGCCATCACCCTCCCCGCCACCCCCATCGCCGAGTTCACCGCCGCCGACACCGAAGAAATCCGCGCCCTCATCTTCGAGGAAATCCCCTCCCTCTCCACCCCGCGCCAGCTCACCCGCTACCTCTGCGGCCTCACCAGCCCCGCCACCTCGCGCGCGAAACTCACCCGCCGCCCCGAGTTCGCCCGCCACGCCACCACCCCCTTCCGCACCGTCCTCGCGCAAGTCGAGGCGTGTTTCACGGAGGCGGAATGAAAGCGCAGGGGGAGGGCGCGGTTTTCAAAAAAGAATGTTCTCCACAAACTCGCTCACATGCGCGGGCGGCTGCGGATGGCGGCGGGTGAGGACGACGATTTCGCGGGTGAATTTTTCGGCCAGCTCAAAGCGCTGCACTCTCCGCCGCCGGACATAAAGGGCGAGCGCCCGCTGTGGGACGATGCTGATGCCCTGCCCGAGCGCGACGAGATTGATGATGAGGTCAAAGCTGTCGAGCTGTGAAACGTGCGGGGCGAGCCATCCACGCTGGCGCAGCCAGGAGCGTAGGCGCGTGCCGGTGTGCGAGCCATCGTGGATGAGCAGCCACTCCTGAGCGCGCAGCCAATCGCGCCAGCGCGCGGGCTGTCGGGAAAGCCGCGGCGACGGGGGAATAACGTCTGGTGGAAGGATCAAGGCGAACGCGTCGTCGAAGCGATGTGTGATGCGCACGGAAGGTGGCAGGCGGCGCGGCGGGCTGAGAATGGCGAGATCGAGTTCGTTTGCCTCGAGTTGCGCGAAAAGCGCTTTGCTCGGCTGATGGATGACGCGCAGCCGGACCTCGGGGCGGCGCTTGCGCTGCGCGGCGAAAAGTCCGGGCAGATAGGAAAAGCCGATGGTCTGCGAGACGCCGACACGGACTTCCTTCGGGGCGTCGGTGAACCGCTCGCGCAGGCTGACGAGGACAGCGTCGATGTCGCCGATCAACCGCGCGCCTTGCTGAAGGAGAAATTTTCCCGCATCGGTGACGGCGACGGTGCGGGTGGTGCGCTCGAAAAGCGGAATGCCTAGGCGCGCTTCGACGCCCTGCACCTGCCGCGTGATGGCGCTCTGCGTCAGCCCGGCTTCCCGTGCGGCGCGAGTGAAAGAGCCATGCCGGGCGACGAGCTGAAGCAGGTGCAGCTCGTAAAGATCGAATGGAACTGTGGCGAGATACTGATTCACCATCTGCATGAGTCTATGCGGCTAATGAATTTCAAGCAACAGCCGAGGTCTGGCATGGTCACGGCAATCCAACAACCACCTATGGCCGACCGAACCCAGAAAACTCCGAACAACGTCGCGGGCCCATTTTACGTGGATGAGACGTGCATTGATTGCGACCTCTGCCGCGAGACTGCACCGGCGACGTTCCGGCGCGACGACGTGAGCGGCGGATCGTATGTCTGGCGGCAGCCGACGACCGTCGCAGAGCGGGCGCTAGCCGAGGAGGCGCTTCAGTGCTGCCCGACCGAGACGATTGGCGATGACGGTGACGCGTGAGCCGTCACTTCCTGCTAAGGCACGGTCAAAACGATGGCAAAACCCGGCGGATTGGCCGCACATCGGATTGGATTAACATGGCGGTGGTTGCTTCATCGCGGAGCGATGGCGGAGAATGTGCGGGGTGAATCGGCTCCGGGCGCTCGGCGAGCGAGTCAGTCGTCCGCGTCCTCGTCCTCGTGCTTGTGCGCCGCGGGGATGGCGGCGAGGGGATCGGGGGCGGTGAGGATTTTGGCGGGAGGTCGAAGAGGCGATGGAAGGTGTGCGGGCTCGACACGCACATGGTCCGGCTGCGGTTGGCTCCGCGAAAGCGGGGAGAGGCTCCGTTTCGCGCCGCGTTTCCTTGGGAGCTGATGCTCAGCCGCGGAGGCGGGTGATGAGGGCGAGGATGGATTCGCGGATCGCGAAGAGCGCGGCCTGCTGGTGCGCGAGGCTTTCCGGCGGGAGCACGCCGGGCTTCGCGGCGAGCGCCTGGGTGGAGGTGAGGGCGTCGTTGAGGATTTCGAGCGTCCGTTTCAAGAGGGCGATGGTGAAGCCCGGTTCGGGTTCGTAGCCGGCGCGGGCGATGGAGCCGAGGGCACCGGCGAGCTTTGCGCCGAGGATCATGCAGTGGCCCACCAAATCGCCGAGGTCGTCGTCGTCGCACTGCGGAAACTGGCCGCGGGCCTTGAGTTCGGCCATGAGCGTGTCGAGCGCGTCTTTCGCCTGTTTCTCGATCGGGTGGATGTAGCGCTCGTCTTTGTCATGCACCCAGTCGATGCCTTCGAGCTGCGGGTCGGGCGGTTCTTCGTCGGGGAGGTCATAGAGGTCGTCGCCGGTCGGCAGCTCGCCGCGAGCTTCGGCGTCGAGCGCGTCCTCGATCCATGTCCAGCCCATCTCTCTCGCGATGATGCGCTCGCGGTCGGGATGCTCGTGATATTTTTCCAGCAGTCGTCCGTATTTTTCCGTGAGCGCTTCGCTTTCCCGGAGGAGCTGCTCGTGGCGGAATTCGTCCCACGGCTCCGCGTCGTCGGCATGGAGTTCGATCGCAAAGGAGTCGTCGCCATCCTCGGCGAGGCGGCGTTCGCGTTCGGCGAGTTCCTCCGGGGTGAAGCGCCACGCAGGATCGGAGATGCGCAGCCGGTAGTCGGTGCTCTCGATCAGCATGCGTCCGCCGATGCGGTTGTACCATTCGAGGCAAAGGCCGCTCGCCATGTGCTCGGGCGGGGTGCCGCCGGCCTTGAGCATCGCGTAGGCTTCCTCAAGCGGGATGTCGAAGACACGGACTTTGCGCGCGGCGGTGATGTCACCCGCCTCCCCGCGCTGAATCGTGGCAGGCGGACGCGTGCTGAGCGGGATTGGCGCCGGGTTTTCAAACGAGAGGAAACATCCCGCGAGATCGGGATGGCAGTCGCCGCTCAACTCGATCACGAGCGGTGCCTCGACTCCCGCCAGCCACACGCGACCGCGGACGACGCCACGGGTGCGATTGTCGATTTCTCCGCGGAGGACATTCTCGTGAAGACGCTAGGCCATGCGTGCAGATTGGCGGGCCGCGCGGGTCGGATCAATCGCGGGCGCAGACCGGATTCGCTGCGGTCAGAAAAGCCGGATCTCCGTGACGGCGATCCGGCCGCCGAAGCACACGTCCACGTCCGCGCCGGGGATGCGCTCGCGGGAGTGGTAGTGGCCGTCGTAGTAGTGGTGGTCGTCCCCTTCGTGGCGGTAGCTGAGCGGCAGCGGGCGCGGGTCGAGCGGGCAGAAGGTGATCTCGGGCTCGCGCGTGTCGGCGGCGAGGTGGGGGAGGTTCACATTGTAGAAAAGGCCGGGCTCGGCGGGGCGCGGGAGCAGCTCTGTGAGGACGCGGGCGACCCATCGGCTGGCGCGCGTCCAGTCGGCGCCGGCGTCATCGCGGAGGTACTGGGAGAAAGCGATGCCCGGCCAGCCGTGGAGCACCGCCTCGCGGACGGCGGCGACGGTGCCGGAGTAGTGGACATCCGCGCCGAGATTTCCGCCGTGATTGATGCCGCTCAGCACCCACTTCGCATCCGGCGCGACGCGGAGCAGGCCGAGCCGCGCGCAATCGGCCGGCGTGCCGTGGACGGCGAAGCGCGCCGCGCCGCGCGGTTCGAGGCGCACGCCTTTTTCCCAAGTGACCATGTGGCTGACGCCGGACTGCGGCGCGGCGGGCGCGACGACGACCGGCTCGCCGAAGCCGCGCGCCGCGTGGAGCAGCGCGTGGAGGCCGGGGGCGTCGATGCCGTCGTCGTTGCTAAGGAGGAGCTTCATCCGCGCAGGCTAGCGGAGCCTGCGGGGAGGGAAAGTCTCCTTGCAGCGCCGGGAATCCGCCTTGCCCGCGCCAAGCCGCCGGTCCTGAGTTCTGCACCCCCGTGATGAGCATCCGGCGCTGGCGCTCGCCGCGGGATCGCATGACAGACTGGGAGCGAAGTCGGGTTGGTCCGGGCGCGGGACCGCCCTGGGGGCGCGCTGGAGCGCTTGGCTCCGAGTGCGACCTCCCGGAGCCAAGCGCTTCTGCGCGCCCGGCTTGGCACTCCTGCGCCGGGACCGGCTGGGGGGGGATGCTTCCGGAGTTTTTACGGAGTCACTTTGCGGGCCGCGAGTTCCGGTGCGTCCGCTTTTTCCAGAAAGCTGCTCTCGCACAGCCGCGCGTAGATGCCGCCGAGGGCGAGGAGGTCGTCGTGGCGGCCGCGCTCGACGATTCGGCCGCGGTCCATGACGAGGATCTGGTCGGCGTGGCGGACGGTGGAGAGGCGGTGCGCGATGACAAAGCTGGTGCGCTGCGCCATGAGCCGGTCGAGCGCCTGCTGGATGAGCCGCTCGGTCTGCGTGTCCACGCTCGCTGTGGCCTCGTCGAGGACGAGGATGGGCGGGTCTTTGAGCAGCGCGCGGGCGATGGAGACGCGCTGCTTTTCGCCGACGCTCAGTTTCACCCCGCGCTCGCCGACCACTGTGCCGAGGCCGTCTGGCAGGCGATCGACAAACTCTTGCGCGTTCGCGGCGGCGAGCGCGCCGATCAGCTCGGCGTCAGTGGCCGTGGGCTTGCCGAGGCGGAGGTTGTCGCGGATGGAGCCGTTGAAAAGGAAGCTCTCCTGCGTGACCATGCCGACCGCGGAGCGCAGCGCACTTTTGGAGAAATCGCGGAGCGGCTGGCCGTCGATGAGGATCTCGCCGTCGTCGAATTCGTAGAAGCGCGTGAGCAGGTTCACGAGCGTGCTTTTCCCCGCGCCGGTGTGGCCGACGAGCGCCACAGTCTCGCCGGGCCGCGCGTGGAGCGTGATGTGGTGGAGGATCGGCAGCTCCTCGGAATACGCGAAGCCGACGTCCTGAAAACGCACGTCGCCGGTGATGCTGACCGGCTCGTCGTGCTCCACGCGGCCCGGCTCGGCGGGCGTGTCGAGGATTTCAAAGACGCGCTCGCCCGCGGCGCGCCCGGCCTGCACGAGCTGGTTGAGCGAATGCAGCTTTCCCACCGGATCGTA
>JANOBH010000075.1:0-21872 GCA_031411535.1 Chthoniobacter sp.
GCCTTTGCCGCGGAGGTGGGCGTGCAGCGCGGCAAAAAAGTTGCCGGAAACGAGTTCATGCCCATCGGTCGCGCCAGCCATGGCGTAAACCCGGCCATCGCAGTATTCGTGCTTTTCCTCGGCGAGTTCCTCCCCGGCGAGATATTCCTCCTCGCTGATGAAACGGACGGTGTGCGCGGAAATCATGGCGCGGAGCTTACGTCGCGAGCGGATGGACGGCAACGGCGGGCTTACCTGATGTCGCCGAAGGTCACGTTTTCCGGCGCGTCGGGTTCGTCGAGGATTTGGATCGTCGTGGCGGGGCCGAGGTTGGGCTCGCTCCAGGAGCGCAGCGCCCAGACGACTTTCTTGTCGGGTGTGAGTTCGAGCACCTGCACGGGGGCATTGGCGGGATCGAGCTTCGAGTTCCATTGGTTGAACCAGTTGTTGATGAGCGTGTTGCCGTTCGGCAGACGCCACGCGAGCTGCAGGTTCGTGAGTTTGTAGTCGGGCAGGTCGGTTTTCGCGTAGGCCCAAACGGTGTCGCCGCGCTTGGTCACTTCGCGGGTGCCGCGCTTGTCGGTGATGAGGACGTTGCCGTTTTTCAGCGGCTCCACGCCCCACGCGCCGTCGCCGGGAAAGGACCAAATTTCGCGTCCGTCGGCGTTGTATTCGCAGACCTTGCCGAAATCCATGTGGGCCACGAGCAGAGTGCCCGCCGCCGTCAGCCGCGCATGCCGGAACTGCCCGTGCACGCTCTTCGGATTGCGCACGGGGACGGGGAATTCCTTGCGCGTTTCGCCCGTGGTGATGTTGACGACCTTGACCATCGCCGGGTCGCCGTTTTGGATGAAAAGGACGTGCTCCTTCCCGATCATCTGGACCGTGTGGATCTCGGTGCCCGCTGGCGCGTCGTAATTCCACAGCACCTTTTTCTCCGGCGAGATGACCTTCACCGCGAACTGATGCGCGAGGGCGACATTCCCGTTTGAAAGCAGAACAGCGTCGCTGATCTCCCCCTTGCCCTCGGGATCGTCGTAGGACCAGACGATCTGGCCTTTCCGCACGATGAACATCTTCCGATCCTTGGCCTCGCCCGCATAAAAAAAATCGTGCTCGGCCAGCCCCTTGCCGGGCAAAACCTCGGGTGCTGGCGGAGCGTCCTGCGCCCATCCGGGCAAGGCGGGCACGAAGGTGAGAGAAAAAAGGAGGGGGAGAAGTTTTGGATTCATGGAGGGATGCAGGTTGGGCCGATTCTTTCTCGTTCCCAAGCTTGGGAACGCACTTGTCTGCGAAGCTCTGCTTCGTCGGCGTGGATAAAACGCGGGCACTGCCTCCCGGTGCAAGCCCGCGGAAGCAAAGCTTCCAAGACAAGTGCGTGACCAAGCTGGAGACTCACGGATTTACAGCGAACCTGAGGAGGCTCCCCGTTTGTTCTGGCCGTCGAAAAAAGTTCTGTTAGGCCCTCGCGGTCAACGGCAACTCCAGAAACCAGTATCCATCCACTTCCAAATGATCCCTAAACGATTCCTCGCCATCGCTTCCGTCTTCATTTCGCTCGCGGTGCCATTTGCCAAAGCCGGCCAGCCCGCGACCGAGGGAAAAGGTCGAGCCAGTGTGGCTCGCTCGCCTTTCGAAAAAGGGGCGAAGGAGTTTCAGAGCCTCACCGGGATCTATTCCTCCTTCTCGCCGGACGGCACGCCGCGTCCGACGCTGAACTCCACGATGACCAGTTTCCGGCTCGGGATCATGCTCGACGACGTCCGCTGGAGCGGGTGCTTGCGCGGGAACTACGAGTTTCTTTTCGAGGTTTTCGGCGGCGCGATCTATCAGGGTGCGGGGAACGGACTCGGGGGAGCGACGCTGCAATTGCGTTACAATTTTGTACAGCCGGACACGCGCTGGGTGCCCTATTTTCAAATCGGTGCCGGCGGCGTTTATAGCGACATGCACAAGGACTCAACCCGGGCGGTCGTAGGCTCCGCGCTCAACTTCAACCTGCAAAGCGCCATCGGACTCCGTTACCTCGTGGATGACAGATGGGCGGTCTCCATCGAAGGCGGCATGCGGCACAATTCCAACGCCGGCATCACCCGGCGCAATGCCGGGCTGAACTCACTGGGCGGACAGGTCGGTGTGAGTTGCTTTTTTTGACGGAGGCAAGTGCCACACCGTCACCTAGGCCCGCGACTGCTTAGTCTTCTGAAGTGAGCCGTGCGGCTACCGCTGCACGAGCACCTCGGCGAGGTGCAGGCTTTTCACCACGCGGGAGCCGTTCTTGTTGAGCCAGCCTTGGATTTGCATGAGGCAGCTTGAGTCGTTGCTGACCACGGTTTCCACGCCGGTTTCGAGGATCGAGTTGCATTTCACCTCGGCCATCGCAGTGGAGATTTGCGGGAATTTCACGGCGAACATTCCGCCGAATCCGCAGCAGGCTTCGCCCTCGCCCATTTCGACGAGTTCGAGACCTTTGACCGCGCGGAGGAGCTCGCGCGGGGCTTCCTTTGTGCCGAGTTCGCGGAGGCCGTGGCAGCCGTCGTGAAAGGTGACGCGGCCCTCGAAGCGAGCGCCGACATCGCGCACGCCGAGCTTGTTCACGAGGAAGTCCGAGAACTCGTAGGTCTTGGCGGCAAGCGTCTTCGCGGCGGCTTCCTCGGGGCGGTTTTGGAATAGCTCGGGGTAGAACTTTTTCATCATCGCGCCGCAGGAACCGGACGCGGAGACGACGACTTCGGCATCGCGAAAGACGGCGAGCTGCGGGGCGGCGACGGCGCGGGCCTCGTCCCAGTAGCCGGAATTGAAGGGCGGCTGGCCGCAGCAGGTCTGGCCCTCGGGGTAATCGACCTCGTGGCCGAGGCGTTCGAGGATTTTCACCATCGCCACGCCGACCTGCGGGTAGAGCGAGTCGATGAAGCAGGGGATGAAAAGCGTGACGCGCATGCGGGCGTGGAAGTGAACAGGAAATGTCTTTTACAGCCAGCGGCTAAATCGGGATAAGCGAAAAAGAACGGATTCTTAGACTCTCCCGATTTAATGCCGAAGCCCACTGACCCCCGCGCCTGCCCCGACGATCTGGCGGCACTCTTCGCGCACCCGTCGGCGGCGTTTCGCGGCAAGCCGTTTTGGAGCTGGAATGGCAAGCTGGAGAAGGAGGAGCTGCTCCGGCAGGTGCGGGTTTTCAAGGAGATGGGGATGGGCGGATTTTTCATGCACTCGCGCACGGGGCTGAAGACGGAGTATCTGGGCGACGAATGGTTCGAGCTGGTCAACGCATGCTCGGACGAGGCGGAGCGGCTGGGTATGGAGGCGTGGCTTTACGACGAGGACCGCTGGCCCAGCGGCTCGGCGGGCGGGCTGGCGACGGAGGATCCGCAGTTTCGGAGCAAGGTTTTGCGGCTGGTGATCGCGGATCCGGCTCATTTCGCGTGGCTGGAGGAAGCGGCTTTTGTTGCGGCGTTCGTCGCGCGTTTCGATGAGGGAAACCCGCTCGCGTTCAGCGAGTGCGCGCCGCTGGCGTATGGCGATGCCCCGCCCGCCGACGGCCGCCGCGTGCTGCTTTTCACGACCGAGCTGATGCCCGGCCACAGCTTCTACAACGGCTTCACCTACCTCGACACGCTCCAGCGCGAGGCGACGGAGCATTTTCTGAAAATCACGCACGAGCGCTACCGCGAGCGGTGCGGGGAGCGGCTTGGCCACAGCATCCGCGGCATTTTCACCGACGAGCCGCACCACGGCACGGTGATGTGCGAGAACAACGAAAACCGCGCCGGACGCGACCAGCGCTGGACGACGCCGTGGACGGAATCGCTCTTCGCGGATTTTGAAACGGCGTGGGGCTACGACCTGCGCGCGCATCTGCCGGAGCTGTTTCTTTTTTCCGAAGGCCGCCGCGTCTCGCGCGTGAAGTGGCACTACATGGAGCTGCTCCAGCGGATGTTTTTGGAAAACTGGGCACGTCCGCTCCACGCGTGGTGCCGCGCGCATGGCCTCCAGCTCACCGGCCACGTCCTGCACGAGGATTCGCTCGTGGCGCAGGCGGTGCCGGGCGGCTCGGCGATGCGCTATTACGAGCATCTCGACGTGCCGGGCGTGGATGTGCTCGGACTGCACAACCGCAACTACTGGATCGTCAAACAGCTCGCCAGCGCGGCGCGGCAGCTCGGGAAAAAGTGGATGCTCAGCGAGCTCTACGGATGCACCGGCTGGCAGCTCGACTTCGCCGGGCACAAGCGCATCGGCGACTGGCAGGCGCTGCTCGGGGTGAATGTGCGCTGCCATCATCTCGCGTGGGTCACGATGGCCGGCGAGGCGAAGCGCGACTACCCGGCGAGCATCCATTTCCAATCCGCCTGGCACCGGCAATACGCGGCGGTGGAGGATTATTTTTCGCGGCTGCATGTGCTGATGCAGCGCGGCGAAGCGGTGTGCGATGTCCTGGTGGTGAATCCCGTCGAAAGTACGTGGGCGCAGATTCATCCCGGCTGGGCGCAGTGGCTCGGGGCGCTCGATCCGGAGTTGGAGAAAATCGAGCAGGTCTATCGGGATGTCTTTGCATGGCTGAGCGCGGCGCACGTGGATTTCGACTACGGGGACGAGGAGCATCTCGCGCGGCTTGGGCGGGTTGAGCGGGATGAAAACGGGACGCTGCTGCGCGTGGGCGAGGCGGCCTACCGGGTCGCGATAGTCGCCGGGCTGGTGACGATCCGGGAGAGCACGCTGCGGCTGCTCGATGAGTTTGCGCAGGCGGGCGGGCAGGTGATTGTCGCTGGCGAGCCGCCGGCGTATGTCGATGCGACGACCTCGGAAGCCGCGTCCGAGCTGGCTTGCCGGACGACGCGGGTTCCGCTGGATGAGCGGAGTTTTTCCGCCGGGGTGTGCGCGGCGAGCCGGACACCGCTGCGGGTGGATGCCGGAGGGACGCGCGATCTGATGTGCCAGGTACGGCGCGACGGCGGGACGTGGATCGTGGCGCTGCTGAATACCTCGGAGAGCGCGTGGCTGCGTGGAGTCCGCCTCTCGCTGGCGGCCACCGGAGCGGTGGAGGAATGGGAATGTGCGACGGGCGCCCGCTTTCAGCAGCCGGCGTGGGGCGGCGGCAAAACGCTGGAGTGGACGACCGATCTGGCGCCGCTCGGAGAGCGGGTGTTCGTCGTCGTGCCGGAGCCGGATGCCGGCCTCTCACCGCGAGCCGCATTCATCGCGGCGGGCGCCGTTGCGATCGAAGGTCCGTTTCCGTTCGAGATCGAGGAGCCCAACGTCTGCGTGCTCGATTTCGCCCAGCATCAGCTCGGCGATGGCGCGTGGCAGGCGGCCATGGAAATCCTGCAACTCGACGGCGCGCTCCGCGCGCAGTGCGGCATGGAACCGCGCTCCGGCGTGATGCTCCAGCCGTGGGCCGCGGAGCGGTGGGGCAGCGGCGGCCTGGCGGGGCAGGCGCACCCGCTGCGCCTGCGTTTCGCGTTTGATGTGGCGGCGCTGCCGGCGGTCGCGGTCGAGTTGCTCATCGAGAATCCGCGCGGCTTCCGCATTCGCGTGAATGGCGCTCAGGTCGGAACGCCTGACGAAGCGGGGTGGCATATCGATCCCTGCTTCAAACGCTTGCCGCTGCCAGCGCGTGCGCTGCGGCTGGGCGCGAACGTGCTCGAACTCGAAACGACATTCACGGACGGCACGGCGCTGGAGGCGGTCTATCTGTTGGGCGCTTTCGGCGTCGCGCTCGACCGTCCGCAGCCGCGCCTGATCGCGCTGCCGACGCGCCTCGCGCCGGGCGATGTCACGGGGCAGGGGCTGCCGTTCTACTCGGGGAGGATCACCTACCGGCTGCCGATGCCGTCCGTCCCTCATGCGACAGGCAGCGTGAAGCTCGACCTTGGCGCGTTTGGCGGGGCGGCCGCGCAGGTCCGCGCGCCGGGCGCGGACGCGGGCGAGCTGGTGGCGTGGCCGCCTTTCACCGCCGACATCACGGCGCTCGCGCCAGCGCACCGCGAGCTGCTGTGTGACGTCTGGCTCACGCGGCGCAATACATTCGGCCCGCTCCATCTCACGCCGCGCGAGCAACCGGCCATCGGCCCGATGAGTTTTCGCAGCGAGGGCGCGGAGTTTTCCCGCGAGTACCAGCTTTTCCCGTCCGGGCTGCTGCAGGCGCCGCGCGTGCTGTTCGCTCCGGGAAAGTAGCTTGGACTTCAGTCCAAAGAAGATGGGGACTGAAGTCCCAGCTACTTTGCTCGTCAGCCGCCCTCTCGTCCGCTACTCCTCGCGCCCGCATGATCCAAGTCGATGGCCTCACCAAACTCTATGGCGATTTCCGCGCGGTGGCGGATTTGTCATTCGCGGTGAAGCCGGGAGAGATCATGGGGCTGGTCGGGCCGAACGGCGCGGGCAAGACGAGCACGCTGCGGTGCCTCGCGGGGATCATCCCGGCGACGAGCGGCGCGATCCGCATCGCGGGACACGAGCTTTCGGCGGCGCCGCTGGCGGCGAAGCAGGAGCTGGCCTTCTTCTCGGATGAGCCGCGGCTTTTCGACTACCTCACGGTCTGGCAGCACCTGGAATTCACGGCCCGGCTTTACCAGGTGTTCGACGCGGCGGTGCGCGGGCGCGAGCTGCTGGCGGAGCTGGAGATGGCGGACAAGGCGGACCTGCTGCCGGGTGAACTGTCGCGCGGGATGAAGCAGAAGCTGGCGCTGGCGTGCGGCTTCGTGCATTCGCCGAAGGTGATGTTTTTCGACGAGCCGCTGACGGGGCTCGATCCGCTGGCGATCCGGCGGACAAAGGATCTCATCGTGCAGCGTGCGCGCGCGGGCGCGGCGGTGATCATCAGCTCGCACCTGCTGCACCTGCTGGAGGAGGTGTGCTCGCATGTGCTGATCCTCAAGCGCGGCGTGAAGGTGGTGCATGGGACGCTGGAGGAGATCCGCGCCTTTGCGGGCGATGCGAACGCAAGCCTGGAGGAGGTTTTCATCCGCCTCGCCGGCGCGGACGCCGGGCAATGAACCGCGCGAATCGCAGGGCGTTTGGTGAGGGGATTTTTTGGACGGAATTACGGAATTTGACCAAATTAACGGAATTGGAACCTGCCTTCTCCCATTCCGTTAATTTGGCAAAATTCCGTAATTCCGTCCGTTCCGAATCCCCGGCTCCGGGAGACGCAGGATGAACCGCGCGCTGCTCTATCTTTACACGCGCTCCCTCGCCGGTTCGCTGCGGCAGAGGCTCGTGCGGCTGAAGCGGCCGAAGTATCTCTTCGGGGCGATCTTCGGCGGGCTGTATTTCTACGTCTATTTTTACCGGTTCCTTTTTCTGTCGCGAAAGGGGATGCCGGGCGTGCCGGCGGAGGCGTCGGCGCTGGGCGAGAGCATCGGCGCGCTCGTGCTCTTTGCGGCGGTGCTGGTCTTTGCGTGGATCATTCCGGGGAAGCGGACGGCGCTGACGTTTTCCGAGGCGGAGATCGCCACGCTCTTTCCCGCACCGCTGACCCGGCGGGAACTGATCCGCTACAAGCTGCTGACTTCGCAGATCGGCATTTTTCTTTTCGCGGGACTGATGACGCTGATCACCGGACGCGGCGCGATGGGCAGCGGCTGGCTGCATCTGGCGGGGTGGTGGGTCGTGATCTCGATCTTCTCGCTGCACCGGCTCGGCGCGTCGTTTGCGCTCACGCGGCTGATGGAGCGCGGGATGGCGAACTGGCAGCGGCGCGTGGCGCTGCTTGCGGCTGTGGCGGCGCTTGCGGGCGGACTTGCGGCGTGGCGTGCCTTTGCGCCGGCACCGCCCGGGATCGCTGCGCTGCGGGACCTGGACGCGCTTTCCGCCTACGCCGAGAGCGTGCTGCTCGCGGGGCCAGGGCCTTGGCTGCTGCTGCCGTTTCGCGTGGTGGTGCGTCCGTATTTCGCGGCGGACTGGGCGGCATTTGCGCATGCGCTCTGGCCGGCGCTCGGCCTGCTGGTGGCGCACTATTGGTGGGTCATGCGGGCGGACGTTTCGTTTGAGGAAGCGTCGGTCGCCCGCGCGCAGCGGCGCTCGGAATTGATCGCCGCGCGAGAGAAGGGAGGCCCGCGTGTCGCCCTCGCATCACAGAAAGCGAAACGGCCTGCTTTCCCGCTGCGGCCGGTCGGCTGGAAACCCGCGGCCTTTGTCTGGAAAGCGCTGCTCTACTCCGGCGGTCGCGCGACGCTGCGGACGTGGAGCATCGTGTTCGCAGCGGTGCTCGTCGCGGCGGCTGCACTGACGGCGCTGTGGCCGTCGGATGGGCTGGCGCTCGCATGCTGCATCGTGGGCGCGGCGGTTTTCATCATCGTGCTCTTTGCGAATATCACGAGCGGCGCGACGTATCTGCGGCAGGATCTGGCGGCGATGGATATTCTCCAGACCTTCCCCATCCGCGGCTGGCAGGCGGTGCTCGGGCAGCTTTTCACGCAGGCCGCGCTCGGGGCGCTGGTGCAGTGGGCGGCGCTGCTGCTAGCGGCGACCGGTGTCGTCGGCCTGTCCAGCGTGATGGAGTCCCACATGGGCGAAGTGCTCTCGGCCTGCTCGGCGGTGGCGTTGCTCGCGCTGCCTTTCAATCTCGCGATGATGCTAATTCCGGCTGGGACGCTGCTGCTGTGGCCGGGCTGGTTCAAGAGCGGGCCGCAGGCCGCGGGCTTCGAGACGGCCGGGCTGCGGATCATCCTCATGCTCGGGCAGGTGCTCGCGATGGGACTGGCGCTCCTGCTCCCGGTGGTCGCGGGCGGAGCGGTGTGGTTTGCGACACGCCTTTTCCACGCGGACCTGTGGTGGATGCCGCTCGCCGGCTCCGCGGCTGCGCTGGTGCTCGCCGCTGAGGCGTGGATCGGCATCCTCGTCCTCGGCGCGCTCTTCGAGCGGTTCGACGTGTCGGCGGAGTAGCACGCCCCGCGGTGTCATCCAGAGCGGAGCGGTGGCGGAAAGGTGGGCGCAGCGCAGTCGAAGGACCCCGCCATTTCAGGGGCAGCGTCGCACGGAAGCGCCGGGGTCCTTCGACTCCGCGCCCAAAGCGGCGCTCCGCTCAGGATGACGGACTCTTATTTCCCAGTCTATCAGCCGGTCGCGCGATTCAGCGCGCTGAGGACGGCTTTGATCGGGGCGAGTTCGATGTTCGTGTCCACGCCGGCGCCCCATTTTTTCGTGCCGTCGGGCAGGCGAATGCAGATGTAGGCGATGGCGCTGGCTTCGGTGCCCGCGCCGAGGGCGTGCTGTCTGAAATCGGCGATCTCGAAATGCGCGCTGCCGCTGGAGTGCAGCGCGTGGACGAGGGCGGCGATGGGGCCGTTGCCTTCGCCGGTGAGATGGACCTCGGCCCCGGCGCGGCGCACGGAGGCGCGGCAGGAGAAGACGCCATCGACGCCGTCCGCGTGGAAATGGATCAGCTCCCACGGCTCGGTGCGGTCGATGTATTCGCTCCAGAACATGTCGCGCAGCTCCGCGCCGCTGACTTCGCGGCCGAGGCGATCCACGGTGTCATTGGCGTGCGGGCCGAATTCGCGCTGGAGGTCTTTGGGCAGCTCGATTCCGAATTCGCTTTCGAGCAGGTAGGCGACGCCGCCTTTGCCGCTCTGCGAATTCACGCGGATGACTTCGCGGTATTCCCGGCCGAGGTCGCGCGGATCGATGGTGAGATACGGCACGTCCCAGTGGGCGCGCGCGTCCTTCTCCCACTCGGCGAGTCCCTTCTTGATCGCGTCCTGGTGCGAGCCGGAGAAGGCCGTGAACACTAGCTCTCCGGCGTACGGCTGGCGCGCGGGCACGGTCATGCCGGTGCAGCGCTCGTAGATTTCCACGTAGGAATTCAGGTCGCTGAAATCCAGGCCGGGCGCGATGCCGTGCATGAAGCAGTTCATCGCGACCGTGACGATGTCGAGATTGCCAGTGCGCTCGCCATTTCCAAAGAGCGTGCCCTCGACGCGCTCCGCGCCTGCGAGCAGGCCCAGCTCGGTCGCGGCGACGCCGGTGCCGCGGTCGTTGTGCGTGTGCAGGCTGATGATGACGGATTCGCGGTCCTTCAGGTTCCGGCTCATCCACTCGATCTGATCGGCATACACATTCGGCATCGCGACTTCGACGGTGTCGGGAAGGTTGAGTATCATCTTCCGCTCCGGCGTCGGCTGCCACACGTCCATCACGGCTTCGGAGATCTCTTTCGCAAACTCGATCTCCGTCGCGGAGAAACTCTCCGGCGAATACTGAAGGCGCACGTCGGTGCCGGCGAGACGCGGCAGGCGGTCCTTGATCCATTGCGCGCCTTGGACGGCGATGGCGACGATCTCGGTTTTTGTTTTTCCAAAGACGACGCGGCGCTGTGCTGGCGAGGTGGAGTTGTAGAGATGGATGATCACCCGTTTCGCGCCGATGAGCGATTGGACGGTCTTCTCGATCAGATCCTCCCGCGCCTGGACGAGGCACTGGATGGTGACGTCGTCGGGGATGCGACCCTCCTCGATGAGGCGGCGGTTGAATTCAAACTCGGTGTTCGAGGCGGACGGGAAGCCGACTTCGATCTCCTTGAAACCGCAGCGCACGAGCGCGTCGAAGAGTTCGAGTTTTTGCGAGACGTTCATCGGCACGGCGAGCGCCTGGTTGCCGTCGCGGAGATCGACCGAGCACCAGATGGGCGCGCGGGTGAGGACTTGGCTCGGCCATGTCCGATCCGGCAAATGGATCGGCGGGAAAGGTCGGTATTTCACCGAGGGACTGGAAAACATGATGGAGAAAGGATTTGCGGGCGGGTGAAGACTTTCGGAAAGCCGGCCGCCGCATCCGCCCGGAGCAGCGCCAGCCGACAGTTTACGCGAGAAAAGCTCCGCGAGCCGTGCGCTGGGTAGCGCGCCGGGAAGTTTCGCGGAGCGACGTAAGTCGGCTGGTCATCAGGTGAAACACGGCGCGGAAATTAGCGGGCGGCCCGGCAAAAGCAACTACGGCACTCTGTCCACAAGCTTCGCAAGCGCGGCCTCGACATCGGCGAGTGTGCCGATCGGGACGAGCATCCGGTAGCGGTAGTCGCCGGCGGGCACTGCGCCGTCTGCCGGCCGGACGCGGAACACGCAGTTCCATTTCACCACTTTCTCCGCGACGAAGCGGAAGCGGCCGTAGCCCGGCCCGACGCTGCCTGCGGGCGCGGGGTCGGGGGCGATGATGCCCATCGCGTGTGCGCCGTCGGCGGTGGAAAACGCGACGGGGTTGCGCTGCTCGCCGGGGCCGTCTGTGAGCGGTTCGAGTTTCCGGGTCGCCGGATTGAAATGCCAGAACCGCGCGAACTCCGGCGGCATGTAGCCGGTGAGCGCCTCGAACTGCGCGTCGGCATGCGATTCGCCAGCGGGCACCGTGAAGGTCACGGAGTAGTCGAGGACATTGGGCAGGCCGGGGATGCCGATGCGGACTTGCTTGGCGAGCCGGTGTGCGGAAAGCCGGGTCGTGTTTTCCGCGGGCTGCCCGCCGGATTTCTCGCCAGGCCGGAGCCAGAAAGCCATCTGCGTCAGTGTGCGGAGTTCGGCTTCTGCGGCGTGGATTTCGAGCAGGCGGCTGGTCGAGGCGGGGCCGGCGCCGTCGGCGCGGGATCCGGCCTCGGTGGGGTTGAAAGTCTCCGAGTTGCGCGTCCTCCCGAGATCGAATCCCGACGCTGACTGGAGCTGGCGGCCGTGGTCTGCGCTGTCGATGAACTCCTTGCCGCGCCACGTCACGGAATGAATCGCCCCGGCGAGGCGTGAGGTCGTGGTGATGACGATCTCCGAGCTGGCGTAGGGTGCGCGAATCACCGCGTCGCCTGCTGGCATGGCATCGGCATCCGCAGCGGAGGCCGGCGGTGAGGCGAGCGCGATGAGCAGACTGGCGAGGAGGAAAAAGCAGGGCGTTTTCAGCATGGCGGGAGGCTACTGGGCGGAGGCCGGCTTTGGAAAGGCCGTGTCCGCGCCGTAGCGACCGGTGTTTCACACAACAAAACGGCAAAATCATAAAAGCCATAAACCGGGCACGCCCGCTGCTAAATACGTCTTCCATGATCAATCTCACCAGCCTCGCCGAGGTGCCAGACGCCGATGCATCCGACGATGTCACGGGTGCCGTCGCGGCCAATCCCTCGTGCTATTCCCTCACCATCTTCACCAACCGGTGGAAGGAAGTGCGCGACTTTTACGTGGACCTGCTCAGCGCCCACGTCCTCAGCGAGCGCGCCGAGCGCTACAGCGAGCTGGATCTCGGCGGCGTGCCGCTCACCGTCCGCCGGTGCGAGCACGGCGAGATGATCAGCTACTTCCACCTTTACCTCTCGATGAAGAATCGCGACGGCGTGCTCGCCGAACTGCGCCGCCGCGGAATTATCGTCACGACGGTCGGACCCTATACGAATTTCCGCGATCCCGAGGGCCGGGTCATCAAGCTTTCCGACCAGAAGACGCTCGTTTCCTAACGCGGGTCGGGCGGGTCCCGGTGGCGTCCGCGCTGCCGGCCCGTCCGGCTCGTGAGGTGATGCGCTCCGCTCCGGCGTAGAGATTCATCGAGCGCCCGCGGACGAAACCCGCCAGCGTCTGGCCGGCCGCGCGCGCAAACTCCACCGCGAGGCTCGACGGCGCGGAGATGGCCGCCACCACGGGAATCCCGGCGGCGTGCGACTTCTGCATCATCTCGAAAGACGCGCGCCCGCTCAGCAGTGCGATGTGTCCGCGCAGCGGCGTGAGTTTTTCCAGCAGCGCCCAGCCGATGAGCTTGTCGAGCGCGTTGTGCCGGCCCACGTCTTCGCGGAGCGCGAGCAGCTTTCCGCCGTGGTCAAAAAGCGCGCACGCATGCAGGCCGCCCGTCGTGTGAAATGCGGACTGCTTTTTCGCGAGCCGCGCGGGGAGCGCGAGTAGCGTTTTCGCTGCGATTTTCACGCCGTCCTTCAGCGGCTTCCGCACCCGCAGCACCGAGTCAATGGACGTCTGGCTGCAAATCCCGCAGCTCGACGACGTGAAAACGTGCCGCGTCAGTTTCTCAAAATCCACGCTTCCCGGACGCGCCAGCGCCACGTCCACCGCGTTCCCCTTTCCCGCCCCGGCCGGCGCGATGCACGTCGTGATGTCGAACAAATCCTTCGCCGCCTTGATCACGCCTTCCGTCAGCAAAAAGCCCGCGGCCAGTTCCCGGTCATGCCCCGGCGTGCGCATGACCACGGCGATGCTCCGCCCTTCCACACGAATCTCCAGCGGCTCCTCGACCGCCAGCACGTCGTCGGCATCGCCCGCCGCGCGGCCATTGGCGAAGCGGAGGAGGCGGGTGGGGGTGGTTTCAGACATGGCTCATGGTTCGTCACGGACTGCGGCGCAGACGGGTGCGGAGCGCTTCGAGTTCATCGAGCAGACCGGGTTGTTCCTTGAGGTCGAGCAATGGTCGGAGTTGGGCGTGAATGTATTTCCAGTCGAGCATTTCGTCGCCTTGCCGGACGATGGTCATCTCCACGTCGCGCCAGTCGAGAGGCCGGGCTGCGAAAACTTTGAAAATCAGCAGGTCTTCGGCAGTGCAAAGACGCAGCGTGCATTCGGGGGTCAGCGCGACGGAACGGGCTCGCTCCGTGGCGAGTTCTTCAAATGGAAACGCAGCCATCGCGATGTCGATGCCCACATGCGTATCCGTCTGAAGCAGCAGCACGCGATGGCGTTCCGCGAAGGCTGCGGCGTCCGGCCGGCGAGGGTGCAGCCACGGCTCGGCGAGCAAGGCATCGATGAATGGGCGTTCCGTCGCGAAGCCGGTGAAAAGCGTCAGGTCCACGTCATCAGTCACCCGCGGCTCGCTCCATTTCTGCACCGCTAGACCGCCGATGAAGCAAAACTTCCACCCGCGGCCCGTGCAGAAATCCTGCAGCCGCACGGCGGCAGCGAGAACGTCATTCATCGCCGCGCGCGAGAAAGAATGGCCTGCTGCTCGACGAGACCGGAGCCTGGGTCGGTCCCGTGCAGCCAGATCGCGGAATCAAACAAGCCGCTGAGAGCTTCCAGCGACTTGGCAGTATCCGCATCCCGGACACGTTGTCGCCTTTCCGCTTCGAGGTACTCGCCTACTTCCTTCCAGCCCATCGCGTATTCCTTTTGTCGGCGGCGGAGTTCTTCGTCGGTCATGCGAGTGGAAAGTTATCGCGCCAAAGCGGCGTTGGCGAGGCTGGGCTCGGGCTGTTCGATGCGGACGTGCGCATTGTAATCCGGCACGCCGCCGGCGACGTCCACGACGCCGCGGCGGATGAGGAGGTTTCCCTCGGGCCAGTGGATTTGCAGGTTGCCGGGCGCGATCGGGGCGAGAAAGGCGCGGCCTTCGTAGCGGGCGATTTCGCTCACAAGCGTCAGGCGGTCGCCGTGCTTGAGGTGGAGGCGGGCGGCGTCTTCGGGGCTGATGAAGACGGCATCGCGATCCGCGCCGGTGAGCGGGTCCGTCTCGGCGTAGATGAGCGTGTTGAACTGCTTCCCGCGCCGCGTGCTGACGTGAAACATGCCGGGCTCGCGCGCCGCGGGGAGCGGCACGGCGCGGAGCTGGGCGCGGCCGTCCGGCGTCGGGCAGACGCCGCCCACGCAGAGATGCGGGCCACCGTATTGGAAGGCGTCACCCGTCTTTCGCAAATGCTGCACGCCGTCGTAGAACGGGACCACGCGCGCGATCTCCTCGCGCATCGCCCAGCCGGTTTCGCAGCCCAGCAGATGCGCGCGCCCGGGGTGCGTGCGCGCGGCGAGTTCGCGCAGGATTTTCCACTCCGCCCGAGCCTCGCCGAGCGGACGCGGCAGCTCGGGCGTGAACATGACGCGCCGCTCCGTGCTCGTCTCCGTGCCGCCGTCGTCCTGCTCGTAGCGCGTCTTTGCGGGCAGCAGGATGACCTCCTCGCCCGCGCCGAGAAACATCTGATCGGTGAGGATGATGTCCTGATGCACGCGCAGCGGCACGCGCTCCAGCGCCTGCGCCACGTAGTCCGGCTCCGGCAGCGTGCGGAGGAAATTCCCGCCCACGCAGTAGAGCGCGTCCAGCTCGCCGCGCGCGCACGCCTCCACCATCTCGGGCGCGGTCAGCCCCGGCCAGTCGGGGATGGGAAAGCCGTAGTGCTCCGCGAGCGCCGCGCAGCTCTCCGGAGTGATGGCGACGCCGCCCGGCAGCGCCGTGGCGTAAGCGCCCATCTCCGCGCCGCCCTGGACGCTGGAGTGCCCTCGGATCGGCATCACCCCGCATTTGTCCCGGCCGAGCCAGCCCTGCGTGAGCGCGAGATTCAGGATCATCTGCACCGCGTCGCCGCCGAAGGGGTGCTGGGTGATGCCCATGCTCCACACGAGCACTGCGTTTTTCGCATCGCGGATCAGCCCGGCGAACTCCTCGATCGCGCTCCACCGCAGGCCGGCGCGCGCGGCGAGATCCTCCGGCTGCATGGTGAAAACGGCGGCCTTCAGCTCGTGCCAGCCGGCGGTGTGCGCGGCGAGAAAGCGCTCGTCGATCCAGCCATTCACCGCCAGCACGCGCAGCACGCCGCACAGCAGCGCGATGTCACCGCCCTGCGCCACGGGGAACCACCAGTCCGCGATCTCCGTGCCGAAGAGCGCGCTGTCGGCGTTCGACGGCACCCAGTATTTTTTCATCCCCGGCTCCAGCAGCGGATTCACGAGCACGACCTTTGTCCCGAGCTTCTTCGCCTCGTGGAGATACTTCATCGCCACGGGCTGATCGTTCGCCGGATTCGAGCCGAAAAAGATCACGAGATCGGTGCCGTACCAATCCTTGTAGGAGCAGGTGCTCGCCGCCACGCCGAGCGTCGCCTTCATCGCCGCGCCACTCGGCGAGTGGCAGAGCCGCGCGGCGTTGTCGATGTGGTTCGTGCCCAGGAAGCGCGCCACCTTTTGCGCCATATAATAGACCTCGTTCGTCACGCCGCGCGACGTGACGAAGAACGCGAACCGCCGCGGATCACTCCGCCGCAGCCGCCCGGCGATCCGCTCCAGCGCTTCATCCCACGCGATCTGCCGGAAGCCGCGCGCGCCCTTTTCCCGCAGCATCGGATGCGCGAGCCGCCCCAGTTCGCGGAGCTGCGCATTGCTCAAAAGGCGCACGCGTCCGAGATCGGCGAGCAGCGTGGGATTCAGCGCGGGCATCGTATTGAGGCGGAGCAGATTCAGCCGCGTCATGCAGAGGTGCGGACCCTTCACCGTCCAGTCGTGCAGCCCGGCCACGCCGAGCGCGCAGCCGTCGCACACGCCTTTGGTCAGCACGTCCCACGCGTAAGGGAGGTTGTCCCGGTTCTCCCAGACCACGCGCGCCATGTCGCGGAAGTGGCGCGGCTTCACCGAGCCCACGCCAAAGGGCAGCAGGTCGCGGAGCGAGCGGTCGTGCGGCACTTGGTGCGAAGCCATGCGCGAGTCATAAGCGCCGCGGCGCGTGCCAGCAAGGTGCAGCCGGGACGGCGGTGATTTCCGCGTGCCACGGCCGGACGGTCCTGCTAGCAGGAAGGGCGTCGCCTCCTCCGGTATGAAACTCTCCCCGCGCCTCGCTGCCGCCGCCCTCGCCATTCTCGTCCTGCCGCTTCACGCCGACTCTCTCGATGACCGCCTCGACGCGCTCCGGCAGTCGTTCGGGCGGGCTGCCGACCTGATCGCCGCGGCACCGCCCGGCGATGCCGCGCGCGGACAGCGCCTCGTGGTGAGCGCAGAGATGCTGCGCCGGTACGCGGACGGGCTGCGGGCGGAGTCCGGCGAGAATCTCGCCGCGGCGCTGCGGCAGATTTCGGCGATGGAGGGGCTGCCGGCGGAGACCGCGGCCGAGATCCGCGGCCTGCTCGGCGACCTGCCAAAGCTCACCGCCGACCGGGACGAAAGTGCCGTCGCCGCCGCCGATGCGCTCGTGAAGAAGGTCGCGGCCGCCTGCCTCGCGGCGAAGTCCGAAGCCGAGCTCGATCCGATTTTGCGCGAAGTCAGCCGCCCGCTGCGCGCGCAGTATGCGAGCAGCGAAGACCCGCGGATGGCGCGCAGCTATCGCAAGCTCCAGGCGGCGCAGCGCACGGCATCGCAATGGCAGGACTACCTCGCGCACCGCGCGGCGGGAAACGCGAAGGCCGCCGACAGCATCCTGCAATCCCTCGGAAACCAGGGGGATTACCCGGTCATCCCGCAGGACGAGATCAAGCGGCGGCTTTCCGCGGCGGAGCCGGTGCAGGGCGACGCGGAACTGGTGGCCGTGATACGTGGGATCAAGACGCTCGATGCGCTGCCTGCGGCGCTGAGCGGGCTGCGCGCCCAAGCCACCGGGCGCGACACGGAGTATTCCGCGCGCTTTGCCAACCTTGGGCAGATTGCAAACGCCCACGCGGCGTTTCGCGCCGGGTTTTTCGGCGTTGCGTTTCAGACGGCGAGCGAGAACGGCCAATCGCTTTCTGTTTCCTCGACTCTCAATGACTGGACGCCGGAATTACTGCGGCTGAAAGGGCTCCTGCTGCTGGAGGTGCTGCCGCGATATCTCGAGCTGCCTGCGGCTCCGCAGCCCGCGCCTGGAGAAAACGGAGCGACCTACCTGCTGCGGCTCGGGAAGGAGAGCGCCGGCGCGGGACGCTGGGCGGAATGCGCGCGGATTATCGATACGTATCGCATCGTGGCGTTTCGCAATCAGGCCGAGGCACCCGGCTGGATCGCGGAGGACGTGGCGGGGTTGAAAGCGTTTGCCGCCGGAGAGCAGCTCGCGGAGGCGCGGGCGTTTGCCGAGGCGATCAACAGCTTCCGCGCGGCGGCCGCGGCGGGTGGAAAGTACACGCCTGCGGCGAGGGCCGCGGCGCGCATCGGAGAGATCATCGCTGCGCATCCGGAGGAGGCGAAGGTCGCGGCGGCTGCCGGTCAGACGGAACAGCAGATCAAACAAATGCAGCAAAAGATCACAAGTGAGGTGTCGCGTGCGTTTGAGTCGCGCCTGCCGCCCGACATGCGCAGCCGCATGATGCCTCTGCGGCCCAATCCGTAATCTCATGTCGCGATACCTCCTTTCCCTGCTCGCCGCCGCACTTTTCACCCAGGCCCATGCGGTGGCGGGCGAACTCGATGATCTCGCCGAGACGCTGCGCAAGGGCGGCGAGGCGCTCGCGAGCCCGGCGGAGGGCGGAGCGAAACCCGATGCCGTGCAGCAGCAGTGGCGGGCCGATGGGCTGCGCGCGATTTCGGAATTCGACCAGGCGCTGATCCGCGCCGATGCACTGGCCGCGCAGGCTGCGGCGGGGCGTCTGGAGGGGAATCCGGCGCTGCCGCAGCCGCTCCGCGAAACAGCCGGGCGGCTGCGCCGTGAACTTCCCGCGCTGCTGGACGCGCGGGAGGAGGACTTCGTGGCGACGGTGGAGAAGCTGCTCGCGAGAGCGCGCGAGCAGTGCCTCGCGGCGCAAAAGGAGGCGGAACTGCTGCCGCTTCTGCGCGAGGCCAGCCAACTCGACCAGGGCAGGCTCAACCCGCGCTCACCGTATTCGGAGCGGGCGATGCGCAAACTCAAGGCCACGGTGGCGCTCCTCCGCGCCTGGATGGATCATCTCGCCGCGAAGGAGACCGGCGATTCGCAGCGGGCGGCGTCGGCGCTCCAGCGGCTCGCGTCCGACACGCAGCCGGACGGCTATCCGATCATCCCCGTGGCCGAGGTCCGGCGGCGCATGGAGGAGATCAATCCGCAGGCTCGTCCGCCGCTGGAGCTTTCCGGGCAAATGCGGGACCTGCTGGTCCGTGTGAAAACGATTCGCGATGTCCCGGTTCTCGCGCCGGAAATCGCGGCGCTGCCACGCCTGCCGCAGGCGCTTTACCTCTCGCAGAATGAGCAGGACAGCCTCCAGCGGTGGTTCGCCGGTTTTGCCGCCGCCACGGCAGCGCTCACTGCCGGCGATCACGACGACGCGTGGAAGCGCGCGGGCGCAGTCACCCAGGTCGGTTCCGAAGCATGGGCGGCCGAGGCCATCCGCCTGCGCTCCCTCTTTGTGGGGGAACTGGTGGCGAAGTGCCTGCCTCTCGCTCCCGGGCAGGAGCGGCGTCCCGATGAAACCACGGCGGATCACCTGCTGCGGATCGCGCGCGATGCGGCGCGCGGAGGGCGCTGGGAGGAAGTGGACCGGATTCAGCAGATTTACCGGACGGTCGTGGGGCGCCTCGTTTTCCAAAACGTCCCCGGCTGGTGGACGGACACGACGGGGCTCGCGTCCGCGTATCTCGAAGGGCAGCGGCTCGAAGCAGCCGGCGATCCGACCAGAGCGGTGGCGGCGTATCTGCGCGTGCTTCGTGGCTCGGGCGACTTCGTCCCGACTGCCGAGGCGCAGGAGCGTCTCCGCGGGCTCCTCGCTGCGCAAAAGACCACGCTGCCCGCGGTCAGGGCTCGGATTGATGCCGAGAATCTGGCGGGTCTGATGCAGCGCCTTGAGCTGGCTCTTGGCGACATGAAGACGCGCAATGAAACGAACGAGCGACTGGCGCAGGTCACGGCGGACCGCATGGCGGGGCCCGCCGCTGGCGGACCGGTGGCAGCGCAGATGGACCTACGCCTGAAAAAGCTGGAGGCGGCTGTGGAGCAAATGGCCAAGGGCGCTGCCGCATCCGAGGAAATCAAGGCGCGGCTGGGCAAGGTGGAAACGGTCCTTGCCCCGGCGATAGAGGCGGATCCGGCGAATCCGGGTGCAACCGATGGCAAAGTGCGCCTCTGGCTCGGGCCGGATTTTACAGTCTATCGCTCAGCCGTGCCTCCCGCGGTGAACGCCCGGCTCAACTGGGTCGTGCGCTTTAACGGCAAAATCGTGCTCACGCGCACGGCCAGGCGCGAAATGCAATTCAACTACGACGGGAGGAAACCGGGGATTTATACGATCTACCTCACCGAGGGCGGGGAAAATCCCGCGAGCAATGTCCTCGACTACACCCTGACGGAGGAAACGGCGAAGAAGCTTGGCCCGAGAGTCATCGACGATGACTGGGACCGCGATGGTGCGCGCAATCCGCCGGGGCCTCGCGACCCGTAGCGGGGGGCGCGGTTTCCCGTCTCGCTTCGGGGCGGCGACGGATAGGGGAAAGTGTGGATTTTTCACCGTGGATGGAAGCATGCGACTCGAATGTGCGCGCAGGCACGGAACGTGCAAATGACTCCACCAACTACAAAAACAAGAATCGGATGACGGGAGGAACTTATGGAACGAGATGAACGGATTGAATTGGTAAGGCACTGGTTTGAAGACGTGCTGAGCGGGCCGGTGGTGTCCCGCCGCCGGGCGACGCTCAACGGAGCGGACGATGACGAGATCGATCTCAGCCGGCTGTTTTCCCCCGATTTCGAGAATTATGTGGTTCCGTGTCCTCCCGGCGGTTGGAAACGCGGGGTCGAAGGCGCGTGGCAGATCGTCCGGGCGTTTCGCCGCTCCATGCCGAACCTTCTGGTCGAGGTCGATGAGCAATTCGTGGCGGGCGACCGCGTGGTGACGCGCTACACGGCGTCCGGTGCCGTGACGGGCCGGGCATTTCTCGGCCAGCAGGCGGATGGCGGGGAATACAAGGTGACAGGCGTCTCGATCGATCAGGTCGTCGGCGGACGGATCGTGGCGACTTGGGGCACCTGGGATGCCTTTGGACTCATGGTGCAAATGGGACTGCTGCCTCCGATGACGCACTTGGACGCGTAGGGCTGCCGGCCTATGCCGGAGGCGGAAAAGCGAACGGCGGAGCGCTATGGAAAGCGCCCCGCCGTGCGGAAGGAGTCTGACGTGGGAGAAATGCTCAGGCCGCCGTGCGGCGACGACGCAGGCCGAGGGCGGCGACTGCACCGGAGAGCAAGAGCATCGCCGAGGCGGGCTCGGGGACGACTTGCACGAGTTGACCGCGAATCTCACCGCCGCCGAAAGTGGAGGAGTGGATGTTGATATAGAGCAGGCCGGCCAGCAGGTCAGCCTGCTGCCCCGCGCTCAGGCCGACCGTCCCGCTGTAGGAGCCGGATTTAGTGCCAGACGGTGTGTGTAGGCCATTGATTCCGAACTGAACTCCGCCAGCCACATTGTCCGCCCCTTTGTGGATGTGGGAGTCGCTGAAATTTCCGGTGAGATCGACGAAACCAAAGGCGCTGCCGTAGGCAAAAATCAGCGTCAGGCTTTGTGTGGCGTCATCTAGTGAAATCCCGGCGCCGAACTCGTTGCCGGTCGCGGGACTGGCGTTGGTGGGAGCTTCGTTTGGTCCGCTGAGGCCGGTGGTGTTGTCGCCAAACGATGCTGGCGAGATGTCGAACTGGATGATCGCGGCGGATGCCGTGGTCGTGAGTGCCGCGAGGGCGGCGAGGATTGGGAGGGACTGGGAGGGTTTCATAATGCCGCGCAGGCTCGCGCTCGCGCTTCCTTCCGACAAGATAAATTTCCCAGCAATCGGGCGCGGTCAGCCCAGCGCCCGCAGCACTGCGTCCATATCCGCGAGGTCGTCGAAAAGAAAATCCGGCGTGTGTGGCGTGAGGTCGGCGCGGGTGAATCTGCCGGTGGCAATGGCGATGGCTCGCGCTCCGATGGCCCGGGCGCAGGTGATGTCGTGCGGGGTGTCGCCGAGGACGAAGATGCGCTCGGCCGGGAAGTCGAGGCCGTGATGGGCGAGTGCGCGGGCTTTGGCGAAATGGCCGAGCTGGTCGCGGTCGTGATGGTCGTCCGCGTACGCGCCAAACTCGAAGTAATGCCAGACACCGTAGTGCCGCAGCTTGATCTCCGCGCCGCGGGCGAGATTGCCGGTGAGCAGCGCGAGCACGATGTCCTCGCGCGGCTTCAGCGTCTCGAGCAGCGGGAGGATGCCCGGCAGCAGGCGGCCGGGTGTGCGCGGGATTTCGACGGCGAGGTGGTGGAGGTAGCCGTCGAGAAAGGCGGCGATATTCTCCGGCGTCTCCGGCAGCCGGTGGGCGGCGAGCATCCGGCGCACGATGCC
>JANOBH010000076.1:0-1640 GCA_031411535.1 Chthoniobacter sp.
AAAGGACCTGATCGTGCAGCGGGCGCGCGCGGGCGCGGCGGTGGTCATCAGCTCGCACCTGCTGCACCTGCTGGAGGAGGTGTGCTCGCATGTGCTGATTCTCAAGCGCGGGGTGAAGGTGGTGCATGGGACGCTGGAGGAAATCCGCGCCTTTGCGGGCGATGCGAACGCGAGCCTGGAGGAGGTTTTCATCCGCCTCGCCGGCGCGGATGCCGGGCAATGAACCGCGCGAATCGCAGGGCGTTTGGTAAGCGGGGATTTTGGACGGAATTGCGGAATTTGACCAAATTAACGGAATGGGAAGAGACAGGTTCCAATTCCGTTAATTTGGTCAAATTTGGTAATTCCGTTCTCTCCGAATCCGCCGCATGAACCGCGCGCTGCTCTATCTCTACACGCGGACGCTGGCGGGTTCGCTGCGGCAGCGGCTCGTGCGGCTGAAGCGCCCGAAGTATCTCTTCGGGGCGATCTTCGGCGGGCTGTATTTCTACGTGTATTTTTACCGGTTCCTTTTTCTGTCGCGAAAGGGGATGCCGGGCGTGCCGGCGGAGGCGTCGGCGCTGGGCGAGAGCATCGGCGCGCTCGTGCTCTTTGCGGCGGTGCTGGTCTTTGCGTGGATCATTCCGGGAAAGCGGACGGCGCTGACATTTTCGGAAGCGGAGATCGCCACGCTCTTTCCCGCGCCGCTGACCCGGCGGGAGCTGATCCGCTACAAGCTGCTGACCTCGCAGATCGGCATCTTTCTTTTCGCGGGACTGATGACGCTGATCACCGGACGCGGCGCGACGGGCAGCGGCTGGCTGCATCTCGCGGGGTGGTGGGTCGTCATCTCGATCTTCTCGCTGCACCGGCTCGGCGCTTCGTTTGCGCTCACGCGGCTGATGGAGCGCGGGATGGCGAACTGGCAGCGGCGCGTGGCGCTCCTTGCCGGCGTGGCGGCGCTCGCAGGCGGACTCGCGGCGTGGCGGGCATTCGCGCCTGCGCCGCCGGAGATCGCCACGCTGCGGGACGCGGCCGCGCTTTCCTCCTACGCCGAGAGCGTGCTGCTGGCGGGACCGGGGCCCTGGCTGCTGCTGCCGTTTCGCGTGGTGGTGCGTCCGTATTTCGCCGCGGACTGGGCGGCGTTTGTGCATGCGCTCTGGCCCGCGATCGGGCTGCTGCTGCTGCACTACTGGTGGGTGATACGCGCGGATGTTTCGTTTGAGGAAGCGTCGGTTGCCCGCACGCAGCGGCGCTCGGAACTGATCGCCGCGCGGGAGAAGGGAGGCCCGCGTGTCGCCCTCGCGTCGCAGAAAGCGAAACGGCCAGCTTTTCCGCTGCGGCCGGTCGGCTGGAAACCCGCGGCCTTTGTCTGGAAAGCGCTGCTTTACTCCGGCGGGTGCGGGACGCTGCGGACGTGGAGCATCGTGTTCGCAGCGGTGCTCGTCGCGGCGGCTGCACTGACGGCGCTGTGGCCGTCGGAAGGTCTCTCGCTCGCGTTCTGCATCGTGGGCGCGGCGGTTTTCATCATCGTACTCTTTGCGAATATCACGAGCGGCGCGACGTATCTGCGGCAGGATCTGGCGGCGATGGATATTCTCCAGACCTTCCCCATCCGCGGCTGGCAGGCGGTGCTCGGGCAGCTTTTCACGCAGGCCGCG
>JANOBH010000077.1:0-6918 GCA_031411535.1 Chthoniobacter sp.
CTTTTCGTCTCCGGGTCGTCCTTCTCCGTCTCCGCCATGCCGAGTCCTTTCGTGATGAACTTCCGCGCATCCGCCGTGCGGCCCATCTGCGCATACGTGCGGCCCAGTTCGACAAAGTGCATCAGCCGGCTCGGATCGAGCGCGATCGCCTTCTCGAAGCAGCGCGCGGCGTCCTCATTCGTGGCCGCCGGCAGCTTGCCATAAACGACCTGCGCCAGAGCGCGCTTCACCGCGCCGACATCGGCCATGTTCAAATACCAGCGACCCAGCACGTGCCACGCGAGGTCGCTGCGTGGGTCGAGCTTGATCGCTTTTTCCGCCGCCGCCTTGATGACGCGCGAATTCTCGACGCCCTCCGAGTTTCCCTGCAGCGGCAGCACCTTGCCGCAGCTGATCGCGACGGAGAGCTGCGCCTCAGGATCGTCCGGTGCGAGCGCCACCGCCCGGCGCGAGTAGCCCACCGCGATACCGCCGAGCCGGAGCTTCTCGGCGCGGTTCGGCGCGTCGCTCATGAGATGGCGGTATTGCCGCGAAATGCGCACGAGCAACCTCGCGTTATTCGGCTCCAGCGTTTCCGCGGGCAGGTAAAACTTCAGCGCCTCCGCGGGCAGCAGCCGGGCGTAGAAGACGTCGCCTTTTTTAATGAGGTCATCCGCGGGGCCCGTGGCGCGGGCCAGCCCGGCGCTGAACATCAGCGCCGCTGCAGCGGAGAACGTGACGAGGAGGAACGGGGAGCGCATGCGATATGGTCGGGGCAAAATGAAGGATCGCAAGTTGCGATAAACCTCGCGTCGCCAGCCAACGGATTGCATCCCGCCGCGTCCGCGGCGCCCCCCCGCCGAGATTATTCGCGGCGCGCTCCGCTCGCTTCCACAAGCCGGCCGGCATTCAGCAGCGCCGCTTCGCTCAGGCGCGGTCCGACGAGTTGCAGACTGGAGACGAGAACATGTTTGTCATCGACGGGAATCGGCACCGCGAGCGCGGGGTTGCCGGCGTAGTTGACCGCGACCGTGTTCTGACTCCCCAGCACGAGCGCCTCGAACGCCGCCGATAAGCCGAAGAATGGAAGCTTCGGAGGCAGCATCTGGAGCGTCGGCACCGCGATGAAATCCACATTTTCGAAAACCGTCCGAAGCGTCGCCTGCCATGCCGCCTGCCGCTTCAGCGCGGCGGCATACCGCGTCTGCGATTCCACCAAGCCGAGCGTGATGATCGCCTTCGTCCTCGCGGTGACGCCGGGTGAGATCAGGAGTTTCTGATTCGTCAGCCACGCGCTCGCCGCCGCGATGGTGTTCCCGTCCGTCTGCGCCTGAGCCCATTTTTTCTGAAAGTCCGCGCCGAGTTCCACGACTTTGAAACCGGTCCGCGCCAGCGCGCCATCCACCGCGCGATCCACCTTCTCGCTCGTGCCGCCCACGCGCAGCCGCCCGACCCGGATCATCCGCGCCGAGGGTTTCGCCGCCACTGCCGCCCGATATCGGCTGGCGAATCCCGGCTTCAGCAAATCCATGCCCAGAGCCGTGTGCGCCACGTCCTTCGCCATCGGCCCGACCGTGTCGAGGTGCCGCGGCGATATCGGATACACGCCATCGATCGGCACGAGCCCGAATGTCGTCTTCAACCCCACGATGCCGCAGCACGCCGCCGGAACGCGGATCGACCCCGCCGTATCCGTCCCGATCGCGATGTCCGCCGTGCCATTCGCCACCGCCGCCGCCGACCCGCTCGATGACCCGCCCGGAATCCGCCGACCTTTCGCAGTCACCGGATTTCTCGGCGTGCCGAAAAAATCATTGATCCCCGAAACTCCCACCGCCAGCTCCGTCAGATTCGTCTTTCCCACGATCGCCACATTCCCTCCGCGCACCCCGCGCAGACACGCCGCATCACCCGCGGCCGGCTTGTTCGTCTTCGCAAACAACTGCGATCCCGCCGTCGTCACGACACCCTGCATATCGATGAGATCCTTCACCGCCACCCGCGTCTTCGCGCCATCCGCCGGAGGCCAGTAAGCGATGTAAGTATGGTCTTTCGACCCACGCCCCACCCCGCTCAACGGCGTCGCACACCCGCTCAGAAGCAGTGTCGAAAAAAGGGTGCCGGCAGCGATCGCGAGGAGAGGTTTTTTCATAAGTCGGAGCGGCATGCTAGGGACGACTCCCCGGCGGTCCACGTGTTTCGGTTTTTGGCAGGCGAGTTCGCGGCGGTTCAGCGCTGGTGGCGTCCCTGGCCGAAGAGCGAGCCGAGTTGGAGATAGATGGCGGTATTCCCGCCCTCCGTCACGCCCACGCCGAGGTAGAGCGCGCCGAGCGCGGTATCCGCACCGAGGAAGACGCTCCCCGCGAAGACGGCATCGCCGAGCGCGAAGTCCCGCGCATTCGCCCAGACTTCGCCAGCCTCGACGGAGAAGCCGCCGTAGAGCGCGCGTCCCAATCCGGGCGTGATCTCCAGTAATTTCCGATAGCAGACCAACTCGGCGAGCGCGGAGTTTTCGCCGAAGAGACTTCCATCCGAGAGTCCCGAGAGATTCAGGAAACCGCCGAGCGGCGCTTGCTCGTAGATCGGCACGCGACCGCCGCCGAGTTTCAGCGCGGCGCTCACTCGCGGGACCAGCGTGTATTTTCCGAAGGTGATCGGCTGATAGAGCTGGCCTTCGAGCCGCGTGTAGTTGTCGGACGCGCCGAGTTCCTCGCGCGAGGCCACGAGCGACATCCGGCCATACGTGCCCCGCGTGGCGAAGCTCGGCGCATCCAACGTATCGAGCGTCAGGTCCGCATGCAGCCAGCCGCGGTCCACGGTCGTCGGCACGTCGTCCGGCACGCCGAGGCGGCGGCTGACTCGTGTGAAACCGCGCGCGTAACCGACGCGCAATTCGCCCGACTGCCCGAGCCGCGCGCCGAGATCGAGCCCGGCGGCGAGATCCTGCTGCCGGAAGCGCAGCGGGTCGCCATCGGCATTGCGGCCATTGATGAAATCGCTCCCGAAAAGACCCTGCCCGGCGAAAAAGAAGCGCCGCTGCCAATCCACCGGCTGATACCACTCGGTCAGCACGCGGCTCGTATTGCCGAGGCGCACGAACGTCCCCCACTCCGCGCCGAGCGAGTTCAGCTCCGTCATGCGGTGGGAGAGCAGCAGGCTGAAATCGCTCTCGTCGGCAGAGCTGTAGCCGAAGCTGAAACCGAAGCTCAGCTCGCTCGGCCCCGTCCGCTTTTTGCGCGCATTCACCAGCAATCCGTATCCGCCCTCCTTGCCGATCACCTCGTAATCGCTCACGTCGAACTTCTGCAACTCGCCCAGCCCGCCGAGCAGGCTCTGCAGCCGGACAAATGGCGCATGCTTCACCTGAAACTCCACCGGCTCCGGCAGCGCGTGCTCGAACTCCCCCTCCGGCGTCCGCACCTTCAAATACGAAATCCGCACAACCTCCCCGCGCGCCACGCGCTGCCCGGCCACGTAGTCCCGGAATCGCCCCGGCTCCGCCGAAAACCGCGCCAGCGTCGTCCGCGCCTGCATCGTCTGCGCATATCCGGCGTCGATGCACTTCGCCGCCTTCACGAAATCGGACGCCGCCATATCCTCCACCTTCACGCGCACCAGCGCATCGCCCGGCCCGAGCCGCGCGATCTCCGTGCGCGTCTGCTTTTGGACGAAAATCGTGAGCACTTGGTTCGCCATCGCGCCCGCCGTATCGAGTTCGGATTCCTTTTTGAGCTGATCGCTCGCGTCAATCGCGATCACCACATCCGCCCCCATCTCCTGCACGACGCTGATCGGCAGATTGTTCGCCATCCCGCCATCGCCCAGCAGCCGGCCATCGATCCGTTGCGGAGTGAAGACCCCCGGGATCGACATGCTGGCGCGAATCGCCTCCACGAAATCGCCGCCCCGCAGCTTCACCGTCTCCCCCGTCTCGATGTCCGTCGCGATCGCGCGAAACGGAATCGGCAGCCGGTCGAAATCGCGGATCTCGCGCACCGGCACCGTGAGCTGTCGCAGGCTCGCCATCACATTGCGGCCCGAGACCAGCCCCGCCGGCAGCTTCGTCGCCTTGCGCGACACGCTGAATGCGATCCCCTGATTGATGTCGAACTGGCGCTGCTTATTCCTCACCGACTCGCTCTCCCGCGGCAGCCCATCGGAAAGCAGGAAATGCCAGTCCGCATGGCGAAACCAGTCGTCGATCTCCGCGGGCGACATCCCGCTCGCATACAGCCCGCCCACCACCGCGCCCATGCTTGTCCCCGCGATGTAGTCGATCGGGATATGCAGTTCCTCCAGCGCCTTCAGCACGCCGACATGCGCCACGCCCAGCGCGCCGCCTCCGCTCAGCACGAGCCCGACCTTCGGGCGCTGCGGTCTTTTGCCTTCCGCTTGCGCCCCCGCCGGCTGGCTTTGGGTGAAAAGCACGATCAGGAGAAGGGACGCCACCCGGCTTCCAAGGGGTTGGGAGTGTTGCATAAAGAGAGGCGGCGACCATCGCCGACAAAGCCCCGGATACAATCGAGGATGAAGAGTCAGCCTCGGCGGTTAGCGGCTGGGCTTTGGCTTCGCTCGCGCCAGCTTCGGTCGCGTGGCGATGCCCTCGTGAATGATCTTCAGCACGCCCTTTCGCTCCTCGCCCTTGAGCACGAGGCGCGGCGCACGGACCCATTCGGAACCCAGCCCGCATTCCTGCACGGCGAGTTTGATGTACTGGACGAAGTGGGTGCTGGTATCGAGCTTCATCAGCGGCTGGAACCAGCGATACAGTGTGCGCGCCTCGTCCCACCGGCCGGCGCGCATAAGATTCCAGAGGTGCTGATTTTCCGCAGGGAAAGCGATGCCCGAGCCGGCGACCCAGCCATCGATCCCCATGATGCTCGACTCCATCACCAGATCGTCCACGCCGGTGAAAATGGCGTAGCGCCCGCCGACCGTGTTGTGCAGTTCCGTGATCCGGCGCGGATCGCCCGAGCTTTCCTTGAGCGCGACGAAGTTCTTCTGGTCGGCGAGTTTCGCGAACATCTCCGGCGTGATGTCGTTCGCGTAGCTGATCGGGTTGTTATAAATCATGATCGGCAGTCCGGTGGACTTTGCCACGGTGCGGAAAAACGCGAGCGTTTCGTCGGGCGCCCCTTTGTAGAGCATCGACGGCATGAGCATCACGCCATCGGCCGCGAGCTTTTCGACATCGCGCACATAAAGGATCGCCTCCGCCGTGCTGGTCTCCGCCACGCCGCTCAGCACTTGGACTCGGCCGCCCACGACCTTGACCATGGCCTCGATGACCAGTCGCTTTTCGTCGCCCGTCATCGGCTGGTTTTCGCCGAGTGAGCCGAGAAAAACGAGGCCGTCCACACCGGATGCGATCAGCACCTCGGCATGGCGGGCGGTCGCGTCGAGATCGATCTCGCCGCTCTTGTGCATCTGTGTCGTGATGGCGGGAAAGACGCCGGTCCAGTGTGGTTTCATATCGGGGATTGGGTTGGGTTTTCCAAAGGGCATCTTATTTGCCCGACTTCTGTTTGCCGCGCGCCTTTAGTTTTTCGTGCGTCCACCGGGTCTTGCGATCGGTGGTTTGGTGCAGCGGAAGCTCGACGCGGCAGGCGAGGATGCGGGTGATTTTCATGCAAAGGATAAGGCGCGTGGCTGGCTGGGATTTGCTGTGGACAATACCTGCCCGCTTCCGCCCCGTCTTGGCAAGGAAAGGCACGCCCGCACGAAACTCAGCACAGCCACCACCCTCCGCGCCGCCGCCTCTCACACGGCTGGAGGTGTATCTCGACGGCAACAGCCCGCGCTATGCCGGCGGAATCCTGACCGTGCTGAGCGCGCGGTTGCCCGGCGTCGTGATCCATTCGCGATCACCAAGGGCATTCGCGGGTTCTTCCACGGTTTCCGACGCCCCGACGGGGGTGAGGCGGAAGTCCGCATCGAGCACCGCGTTCAATTCCTGCATCGCGCGCGTGAGCGTGTCGCGGAGCGCGAGCGCGGCCTGATCCGACGAGGGATCGAGCGGCTCGGCCATGGCCTTTTCGCAGCGTTTTGAGAGTGGCCTTTTCGCATCGGTGCTGCCGGCACGGGCGAGCAGTGCGTTCACCTCTGCGACCCGGCGTTTGACCTCGCGGATTTTCTCCAGGGCGACGGCCTCTGTGGTCTCGCCGGCGGCGACGCGCTGCAACTGGCGGCACTCGAAAAGGCGGCAGCGCTCGGGCCGCGCTGCGTAGATCGAGCATTGCGCATCCTGCCAGGCGGGGCACGGCTGGAGGATGTAGTGCGCGCCCTTTTTGCGCTTCAGTTTGAGCCCGAGCGCGGCGAGCGCCTTCGCCGAGTCGGCGGGTTGGAGCCGGACGGTGTGAAACATCACGCCGTTGCAGCAGAGGCCGCATTCATTGCAGAGGTTCACGGGGGCTGCGTCGGTCAGGAGGATTTTAACGCAGAGACGCGGAGGCGCAGAGGAAAGGCCGGGGACGGGAAACGGAGAGCCTGTCTCCGGTGCCGCTGCCTCTCTGTGTCCCTGCTTTTCATAAAAAACTCCACGGCGTTGTCTGCGGCTCAGGAATGGACTGCGGCGGGGCCGGGCAGTTCCAGCAATTCGACGCCACCGTTTTGCTCGGTGAAGTAGCGCTGGGTCCAGGCGTTTGGGAAAAGGACGCCGGGCTGGCCGGTGCTGTCGGTGGCGAGGCGGCAGCCGGTGGGGAGTTTGAGCGGCTTGAGGTCGGTGCCGGGCGGGAGCCAGCGGAAGCATTCCCAGCTCGCGTTTTCGAGTGTGCTCGGCGCGCCGTACTCGGCTTCGAGGCGGTATTGCACGACCTCAAACTGGAGCGGGCCGACGGCGGCGAGGAGCGGGACTTTTTGCACGGAATCCCGCAGCTCGAAGACCTGGACGACGCCCTCCTGGAGGAGCTGCTCGACGCCCTGGCGGAACTGTTTGAACTT
>JANOBH010000078.1:0-11890 GCA_031411535.1 Chthoniobacter sp.
TTTTTTAGACAAACATTTGACGGCTGCCTACGGTGCGGCATCGACCCGCTGCGCCTCGCCTTCGATCCCGGAATTGGGTTTGGAAAGACCCTCGCGCACAATCTTGCCCTGATCCGAAACCTCGCATCCATGCGGGTTGGCGACCGGCCGCAGGTTCTCGGTGTCTCGCGGAAGTCATTCATCGGAACGGCGCTCGGCACAGCCGCCGCGGAAGACCGGGCGTGGCCGACCGTCGCCCTCACGAGCTACGGCCGGGCGCGCGGCGCGTCCGTCTTTCGCGTCCATGAAGTCCGGCCAAATGCCGAGGCGCTGCGCATGACCGAGGCGATTCTGTCCCCGGAGGCTGCGGCATGACATTCGCCAGCCTCACCGAGTTTGCGGCACTGCACTGGAAGGACGGGCTCGAAATCGCCGTTCTCGCGGTCGCGATCTATTACATCTGGCGCTTCTTCCGCGGCACGCCGGGCGCCAACGTCCTGGTGGGCCTCGTCGTCATCTTCCTGAGCGTCACGCTTCTCTCGCAGCTCCTCGGCCTCATGGTCATCGGCTCGATCTTCGAGAGCCTGTCCAAGGTGCTCGCGATCGCGCTCGTCATCATCTTCCAGCCCGAGCTGCGGCGCGGGCTCGCGGCGCTCGGCGGCAACCGCATCTTTTTTGGCCAGCAGCAGAACCGCCACACGCTCGACCTCGTGCGCGAGACGACATTTGACCTCGCCAACCGCCAGCTCGGCGCGCTGATCGCAATCGAGCGCGGGCAGAATATCGAGAGCTTCGCGGAGAGCGGCGTGAAGATCGACTGCGCGCTGTCGAGCGAGCTGGTGGTCAGCCTTTTTTTCCCGAAGACCCCGCTGCACGACGGCGGGATCATCATCCGCGGAGACCGCATCGTCTCCGCCGCGTGCATCTTCCCCGTCACGCAGCGGGCCGATCTGGACCGCGCGCTCGGCCTGCGGCACCGCGCGGCGCTCGGCCTCGCGGAGGAAAGCGACGCCATCATCATCGTCGTCTCGGAGGAGACCGGCGTGGTTTCCCTTTGCCACCGCGGCGTCATCGAAAGAAACTTCGACCCGGAAAGCTTCGGCCGCCGGCTCGCCCAGCTCTTCGCCCTCAAAGATGAAAACGATCCTCAACAACTGGCTGGCAAAGGTCCTGTCGCTGGTGCTCGCCCTCATCCTGTGGTCGGTCATCCGAAAGAGCGTCGAACCGACCACCTCGCGTTCTAGATTTCAGTTCGAGATCGAGCAGCAGAGGGCTGAGGACAAATTCCAGTTCGACAAATCCCGCTATGGCAACCCCTCAAAAAAGTAAGGCTCCCGCAAAGACCAACGGCAACGGCGAGCGCAAAATCTTCGGCACCGACGGCGTCCGCGGCACTGCGAACATCGAACCCGTCACCGCCGAGACCGCGCTCAAGCTGGGCCGCGCGGCGGCGCACATCTTCACCGAGATGAGCGTGCTCGCGGGGCGCTCAAACGGCCGCCCCACCATCGTCATCGGCAAGGACACGCGCCTTTCCGGCTACATGCTCGAAAACGCGCTCGCCGCAGGCGTCATGTCGCTCGGCGCGGACGTGCTGCTCATCGGCCCGCTGCCCACGCCCGGCACGGCCTACATCACGCGCTCGCTGCGAGCGGACGCGGGCATCGTGCTCAGCGCCTCGCACAATCCCTACGAGGACAACGGCATCAAATTTTTCCGCCACGACGGCTACAAGCTCGACGACGAGGTGGAGCAGCGGATCGAGGATCTCGTCTTCAGCGGCGAGATCGAGAACATCCGCCCCACCGCCGGAAAGATCGGCCGCGCCACACGCATCGACGACGCGCTCGGGCGCTATGTCGAGTATGCCAAGCAGAGCTTCCCGCGCGGGCTGACGCTCGACGGCATGCGCATCGCCGTCGATGTCGCGAACGGCGCCGCTTACAAATCAACTCCGTGCATCCTCCGCGAGCTCGGAGCCGACGCGGTCATCGCCCACAACACGCCGAACGGCCGCAACATCAACCGCGAGTGCGGCAGCACGCACCCGGAGGAAATCCAGCGCATCGTCAGGGAGACTAAGGCGCAGGTGGGCATCAGCCACGATGGCGACGCCGACCGCGTGCTGCTGTGCGACGAAAACGGCGACGTCGTGGACGGCGACGAGATCATGGCCATCGCCGCGCTCGATTTCATCAAGCGGGGACGGCTCGCGCAGAACACGCTCGTCGCCACGGTGATGAGCAATTTCGGACTCGATGAGACTTTGCAGAAGCACGAGGGCCGCGTGCTCCGCACGAAAGTGGGCGACCGCTACGTGATCGAGGCCATGATGAAGCAGGATCTCAATGTCGGCGGCGAGCAAAGCGGGCACATGATCTTCCGGGACTTCTCCACCACCGGCGACGGCATCGTGAGCGCGCTGCAGATCCTGCGCATCATGTCTGAAACCGGGAAGCCGCTGAGCGAACTCAAGCGCTGCCTTTCAAAATACCCGCAGGCGCAGCGGAACATGAAGGTGCGGGAGAAGCCTCCGCTGGAGCAGCTCCCCGACGTGCTCAAACTCGTCGCCGAAGCCGAGCAGGAGCTGGCTGGCGCGGGCCGCGTGCTGCTGCGCTACAGCGGCACCGAGCCGAAAATCCGCCTGCTGATCGAGGGCCGCGACGGCGACCGCATCAATGTGCAGGCGGACCGGATCGCCGGGGCGATCGGCGAAGCGATCGGCGCGTAGCACGGCTGGCAGTGTCCCCAGGACGGGAGTCGCCCGCGGCCCAATGAATCTCTTCCTCACCGGCACAGACACGGACGTCGGCAAGACCCATGTCGCCGCGCTGCTCGTGCGCGCGCTGCGGGAGACGGGACGCGATGCCGTGGGCATGAAGCCGATCTGCTGCGGTGGTCGCGAGGACGCGGAGGCGCTGCACGCGGCTGGCGGCGGCGCGATTCCCCTCAATGATGTGAATCCCGTCTGGCTGCGCCCGCCGGCCGCGCCTTACACGGCCGCGATCATCGAGAACCGCGCCATCGACCTCGCTCTGATTCGCGAGACCTTCGCCCGGCTCCGCGGCGCACATGAGTCGCTCATCGTCGAGGGCGTGGGCGGCTGGCTGGTGCCGATCACGCGCGACTTCTTTTTGAGCGATCTCGCGGCAGAGTTCGCGCTGCCTGTCGCCGTGGTCGTGGCGAACCGGCTCGGCGCGATCAACCACACGCTGCTTACCGTCCAGGCGATCCGCGCCAGCGGACTGGAGTGCGCCGGGATCATCCTGAATCACACGACTCCCGGCGACGCCACGCCCGACATCGCCACGACCACAAACCGCGCGATTCTCGAAGATCTATTGGATGTCCCGATCCTGTGGGAGATCGGACACGGACAGGCGTGCATCGCGATTCCCGGCGCATGAATTGAGGCGCGGAGCGGACACATCTGTCCATTTTGAAGACACCGCCCGACGCGCTCTGCGAGCGCTTTTCTCTGAAAAATGGCAGTGGCATCGGCAGTGCTAAACCGGTGGCTGAACACCAAAAAACCCTTCATCCCATGTTGCTACAAAAGGTCATCCACACGCATCAAAGCCTCGACGACACCAAAGCCCGCTTCGCGAAACTTGGCGGCAACGCTGAAGAGAATGTGCGCTGCGAGTTTTCCATCGGCCACGGATTCCGTGCGCGCTTCGATTTGGCCCTGCTTCCCAGCGACGACTCAAATCAGCTCCTCTTCCGCTCGGAGTCCGGAAATGTCCGGATCGCGGGGCTGGTCGAGTTTCTGCCGGTGCGCGACCAGCTCACCGAAGTGCAGGTCACTCTCGACTGCACCATTTTGCCCCGCGTTCCCCGGCTTCTCGCGGCGATCACCGGATCGGTCGATCGCTTTGTGAACCGGCAACTCCGGTCGCTCGAAGCGGGCGCCGCCATCGGACGCGCGTCGAAAGCGTCGCGCGCGCCCCGCCCGGTCGGGCTCTACCCAGCGACGGCGTAGTTGCGGGGATTCACAGCAACGCACGGATCTGCTGCTCGCGCTGGCGATGCGCAGCCTCGTCAAGCACGTCGGCAGCGCCCGCCCCAGCCGGCAGTTCGGGAAGCGGGATCCACGAGCGGCAGCCGCCGTAGCGCGGCGAGTCGGGGAAAATGAACGGCTCTCCAAGCCGGGCCACGCGCACGAAAGCGAGGCTGACTCCCGGCTTTTCGTCCTGCCGGAAACGTTTCTCCACCTCCGTCTCCTGCCACAGATGGAATGGCGCGAGCGCGCGCACCTTTCCCCAATCCGTCACGTCCTCCGTCCACTCGACCCGCGCCCGGTAATGGATCTCGTGCTGCCCGTCCACCCGCGGCGCGGGCAGCGGCGTGTCCGAAGGGAGCTTGAGCTTCGCGACTTGCTCGTGAAAAAGCGTGGGGAAGAGGAGAAACTCATCGTGCAGAAAGCGGAAGCCGGCGCGGCCTTCCGCGATGCCACCTTTGCGCAGGATGATGCTCTGCTCCCCGCGCCCGAGCGCGTCGCAGATGAGGGTCCATTCTTTGAATCCGAACATGCCGGCAGGATGGCCGCCGACGGCGACGGGATGAAGAAGTTTCCGCCGATGAAGCCCGCCATTTTTCTTCCGCCTCCCGCGCTCCCCGGCCATCCTCCCGGCCCATGCCGTACAATATCGACCTGCACTGCCACTCCTGGTTTTCCGGCGATGGCGTGAGCGCACCCGAGGCGCTGATCGCGTCCGCACGGGCAAAGGGCCTGCACGGTTTCGCGCTGACGGATCACAATACCTGCGATGGCTACCGGCACCTGCTCGATGCGGGGCTGGCGCGGGAGGACGGGCAGCCGGTGGATGGCTTTCTTGTCATCCCCGGAAATGAGGTGACGACGGCGGAGGGGCATCTGCTTTGTCTCGGCGTGCTGCTGCCGAATGACCTGAAAGGCACGCCCGCGGCGGAGGTGTGCAAGCTGGTGCATGACCTGGGCGGACTGGCGATCCCACCGCATCCTTACGATCTTTTCCGCGCGGGCATCCGGCAGTCCGTGCTGGAGACGCTGGAGATCGACGGGCTGGAGGTTTTCAACGCGGCGACGACGCTGAAGCGCTACAACAAGCAGGCGTTTGAATACGCCACGATGAGGAAGCTGCCGATGACAGCCGGGAGCGATGCGCATCACGAGGCGGCGATCGGGACGGCTTACACGATCCTGCACACGGACGATTTTTCCGTGCGGGGGATCCTCGGTCAGATCGCCAAAGGCACGGAGCTGAACCAGCGCTACCTCAGCCCGCGCGACGCGCTGCGGAAGACCTGGAACAACTGGCTGCGGCTGCGGCGCAAGCGGAGCCACAAGCCGGAAAAATAGCGTGGGCTTCAGCCCAAAATCCGGCGGCATTTGGACTAAAGTCCAAGCTACTTTGCAGGCTCTTCCTGCGGGCAGGTGATGACGACGGGCGTGCCGCGCAGGTAGCGGTTCGGGCCGACGAGTCGGGCCTCGATGGTGTGGGAGCGGCCGTCGCGGACGTAGCTCTCAAAGGCGTAGGTGAATGCATGGCGCCCGTCACCCATGCCGCGTTCCTGGAGGTCCTCGCGGAACTGATCGGCCTTCACGCGGACGACCCAGACGTAGTCCACGTAGATGTCCACATCGAGCGCCTCGTTCGGTTTCGCCCGATCCCACGCGAAGCCCGTGACGGTCTGGCAGTCCCAGGTGTCCAAGGCTTCATCGTGGCGCGGCGCGACCTTGGGCGTGAGGTGGCCATTGAAGAGCATGATGCCAAAGGCGAAGGCGTGAAACGTGATGGCGACATTCGCCGCGCGCCACGCCGGGCCGTCGCCCCACACGCGGGCGGTCTTGTTCCAGCGGGAAAACCAGTCGTAACCGCAGAGCAGCGCAGCGTGGTAGGCGCCGTAGAGGATGTAGCGCAGCTCCAGTCCGTGCCAGATGCCCATGAGGCCAAAGGTCAGCCACAGCCCGGCGTAGTTCGCGGTGTGCTTGCCGGCGAACCATTTGCCTTTCACCGCCGCGAGCAGGAACCGCATGTGGACGTGGTCGCGGAACCACGTGGAAAGGCTGACATGCCAGCGCGTCCAGAATTCGCGGATGTTTCGCGAGAGAAAGGGCGCGTTGAAATTCTCCGGCGTATGGATGCCAAAGAGCCGGCTCAGCCCGACGGCAAAGGCGCTGTAACCCGCGAAATCGAAGAACAGATACAGCGCCTCCGCATACATGAGGCTGAGCTGGGCTGCTGCGCCGGCTAGTTTCGATGCGGGCATGACCCAGTGCGCGTGGATGAGCGCGGCGAGGATGAACTTGTAAAGAAACCCGCGGAAGATGCGCGCGACGGCGGCGTCGAGGTCATCGAGAAACTCGGCTCGCGTGCGCTTCTTCTGCCAGTCCTGCGTGAAGCGGCGGTAGCGGTCGAGCGGGCCGGAGGAGACGGCGGGGAAGAAAAAGAGGAACGCGAAATACCGCGTGGGCGAGAGCACCTTGATGACGCGGTCGTGGATGCTGAAGACGACATCGAGCGCGCGAAAGGTGACGTAGGAGATGCCGAGGAAGCCGAATGCGGTGTCCGGCGCGAGGACGGGCAGCACCTTTGCGAGGACGAGCGGGAGGAGAGAAAGGGCGAGGGCGGCGTAAAAGGTCGCGCGCGCTTTCCAGCGGAGAAATGCGAACGCGACGGCACCCTGGAATGCCGCGTAACCGAGCACGATCCAGATCTCGCGCACCTCGAAGCCGGGGCGGACGGCGAGATCGGTGCTGAATTGCAGACCGAGCATCCCGAGGATGACGAGCAGCGTCCACCAGCGCCCTGCGCGGCCGAGGAGGCCGAGCAGGATCGTGGGCACCACAATGTAGAGCAGCAGGCCGAAGAAGGTGAAATCGCCGAAGGGGATCATCCCAGGAGTTCCGCGAGCTTGCGGCGGTCGGCCTTGCCGTTGGCGGTCATGGGAAAGGCGTCCACGTAGAGAAACTTCCGCGGGATCATGTAGGCGGGCAGGCGCTCGCCGAGCCGCGCCTTGAGCTGCGAGGTGAATGCGAAGTCGCTCCCGGTTTTCTCGACCGCGAGGACGACGATGGCGGCGAGCGCATCGATGCGGCCGTGCTTTTCGACGGGGAGCACGACGGCGTCGGCGATCTCGGGGAGCGCGCGGAGGTTTGCCTCGAGGTCGCCGAGTTCGATGCGGTAGCCGTTGACCTTCACCTGGCTGTCCATGCGGCCCTCGAAAAAAATCTGCGTCTCGCGCTCGCGGCCCCAGTCGCCGGTGCGGTAGGCGGGCGCGCCGGCGTAGTCGAAAAACGCTTTCGCCGTGAGGTCCGCGCGGCCGAGGTAGCCGGGGCTGACATTCGGGCCGGCGATGACGATCTCACCGCGTTCGCCCTCGGACACGCGCTCTCCGTTTTCACCGAGGATGACGACGCTCGTGCCGTGCATCGCCGCGCCGACGGGGAGCGGCGACCACTTTTCCACCACCTCGCGCGTGATGCGGACGGAGGTGGTGGCGACGGTCGCCTCGGTCGGGCCGTAGGTGTTCCAGACCTCGGCCTGCGGGAAGCGTTCGAGGAGCTGCGCGGCGGTCTCCGGCGCGAGCGTCTCACCGCAGAAAAGGAAGCGGCGGAGCTTTGGGAGCATCGTCTCGGTGAAGCTTTTCTCGATCATGCACATCTGCGCAAAGGACGGCGTGGAGACCCAGGTCGTGACGCCGGAGACGTGAAATGCGGCGTAGAGCGCCTTCAGATTGGCGATGTGATCTTTTGTAATGCTGAAGAGCGTGCCGCCGGTGGCGAGGCTCGCGTAGAGGTCCATGACCGAGAGGTCGAAGGAGAACGGAGCCTGGTTGAGAAAGGTCTCCTCGCCGGGCAGGAAGTGCTGCTCGGCGAGCATCCACGAGACGAAGTGGCTGAGATTCGCGTGGGTGATGACGACGCCCTTTGGCTCGCCGGTGCTGCCGCTGGTGAAGAGGATGTAAAACGGATCGCTCTCCGCGGCGCGACGCGCCCGGTAGGTGCGGCCTTCAGCCACGATGTCATCGACGCGCTCGGGCGTGAGCGTGATCGCGGCGCCGGCGCAGGAGACGATCCGGTCCACGCGCTGGACGGGGATTGAGATGTCGATCGGCACGTACGGGCGACCGCTTTTCACGGCGCCGAGAAAGGCGACGAGCATCTCGGGCTCCTTGTGGCCGCGGACGGCGACTGGCGTGCGGCTTTCGCCCAGCTCGGCGTCGAGCCATGCGGCTACGGCATCGGACCGGACGAGGAGTTCGCCGTAGGTGAGTACGCGGGCGTCGCTGATATGCGCGGGCCTGTCGGGGAAATGGTGGCCCCAGCGGTCGATCTGCTCGATCAGGTGCACGGGCTAAAACTCCTGGTACACGAAAGGCGGCGTCGAGAAATCGCCGCGGCCGTAGATGGCGATGAGGCCGGCGATGATCGCCAGATAGTAGAGCGCGAGGAGCGCGGCGCGCGTCCGCGGATGAGCCTCCAGCCAGGCTTGCGCGGCCTTCATGCCGTAAGGCGGCGGAGCACGTCCTCGACAAGCTGGCGCGGAGTGGCCCACGCCTCGCGCTCAAATTCCGCGGGCGAGATCTCCACGCCGACCTCCTGGCCGAGCGCGACGATGAGCTGCACGGTTTTCATCGAGTCGAGGATTTGCAGGTCGTAGAGCGCGAGGTCGGGATTGGTGCGCACCTCGTCGGTCTCGGCGACTTCGGCGAGGACGGTGAGGATCTTGTCGGTGGATTCGGCGGCGGTCATGGGATTCAGGGAAGTGTCAGGCGGTCGTGGAAAAAGTCGTCGAGCGTCTGGTTGTAGTAGATCCAGCCTTTCGCACCAAGGTGGTCGAGGTTGTCGTAGAAAAAGTTCGGGTCCTCCTCGCCCTGGCCGTAATAGACGAGCGGCGCGAGATACCTCGCGGTGAGCCCCCGCAGGCGGGCGAGGTAGGCGTGGCGGGCCCTGGCGGAGACGCCCATCGCCTCGAGATCGGGGCCGTGGACGGGCATGCTGAGGATCAGCGGCTTTGCCCCGAGTTCCTGAAGCGCGCGGAGAGCCAGTTCGAAGTCCGTCCACTCGTCGGCGCGCTCGAGCGTCTGGAGAAAGACCTTGTCCCGCGAACCGCGCGGACGTTTCACCAGTGCGGGCGCGGGCGCCTTCTTGGCCGTGGCGCGCATCGTTTTCGCGAGGATTTCGGCGCGTTTGAAAATGTCGTCCCAATTGAGCCTTTTCCCGCCGGGCTGCTGCGCCGCGTCTTCGCGGACCCGCGAGTCCACGATGTGCGCGGCGGCCGCGAAATGGTCCTGCGTGCGGGCGATCATGGCCTGGAGCTTTCCGAGCGGCAGAATCGCGAGGTAGAGGGTGCGGTCGGCCGCGGTGTCGCGGGCGAGCCGGGCGAGTGCGAAATGGAGAAGCCAGTTGTCATCCAGGGTCTTCGGGTATTCCAGCATCCGGCGCGCGGCATCGCGCTTCAGGCCGGGGCTGAGAGCCGTGGAAAAGGCGACTTCCGTGGCGTGCAGGTCTGAGAAGTTTCCCGCGTAGTATCCGGGATCCACCTCCTCGGCAAAGTAGGAGCTCGGCGACAGCGAGATCGCGACCTTTCGCCCACGCAGTTCCGGACCGATCGCAGCGAGCTTTTGCATCACCGCCAGCGCGGTAGTCCCCGGCTTCCCCACGGCAAACACGCGGAACCCGGTGGGGTATTCGCGGAAAAACTCGCTCGCCTTGTTCGGTATCTCTTTCACCAGCTCGGAGCTGCCGTAGAGCAGAAGCAGGTCGTCCTCGGCGATCGCCGCCCGCTGAAGCGCGAGACCCTGGAGTTTGGCGTCGGAAAAATCCCCCGCGAGCTCGTGGACGTAGCGGAGCTCGATGCGGTGGCACCAGACGAGCCCGGCCGCGAGCGCGGCGCCGGCGATGAGGATCGCGACTAGGGCGGCGGTGAGATGGGAACGGCGGGCCGGGGTGCCTGGGTTCACGGGGATTTGGTTGGTGGCTGGGACTGCCCGCAGTGAAACGAATCCCCGGCCCGGTGACAACCTTCGCGCCGGAGTTCTATTTGACGGTTTCCACTCCCCCGCCCGCCGGCGCCAGCCACTGCGGCCGGAGCCCGATGTGCCACCAGAATCGGCTTTCATCCGGGGCAGGAAAGCGGTCACATTACCCCAATGTCATCCCCCCATGAAAACACATCTCTCCATCCCATCCATCGCACTTCTGTCCGTCACGGTCCTCGCCCTCGGTTTGCTCACGGCCCCGCCGGCGCACGCAGTGGAGCTGTCCGGGCCGCAGGTTGAGATCCAGGCCAAGTTTGTAGAGCTTTCGCAGACCACTCCGGCATCTCTCGGATTCGAGTGGTACCGCGATATCAACACCTCGATTTCCCGGCAGATCATCCAGCCCAACGGATCGAACCCGCTGGGACTCGGAACTTTTCCGGTGAACCCGCCGGGAAATCTGCCCCGGACCGGCGATATCCGCGTGTGGCTTTCGACCGACATCCTCAAGTCGCCGCTGGATTTCCAGCTCGGCAGCCAGCCACGCGTCACGACACGGAGCGCGCAGCAGGCTGTGGGCAGCATCTTGCGCGATCTGGACCTGAAAGTGACGCCCCGAGTTTCGAGTGACCGTTCTACGATCGGCCTGGATCTCGTGCCGGAGGTGCGAGAGTTCACAAACTGGTCCGTGGATGCTTTCGGCACCGTGGCATTCGGCCGGGTGGAAGGCAGTGAGCGGACGACGCGGGATGTGACCGTCAACGGCAAGCGCGTGGTCAGCCGTCCGGAGACGGTGCTCGTGCCTTTCGACAATGGGCAGCAGATCGTGAATCGGGAGGAGATCCGGTACGTGCAGACCGAAGAGAGATTTCAGCGTACGGACCAGGTGTCGGAAACGCGCGACTTCAACCGGCTGGGCGATGTCGCGGGCGGCGGCGGCCTGCGTGTGAACTACATGTTCAATCCCAATTGGGGCGTGAACCTGCGCGGCGAAGTGCTGGGCGGGCGCGACACGCTCGGGCTCGTGACGGGCTCGATCTTCGGTGAGTATCCGTGCTGCTGGCCGGTCACGCCGACCTACTCGCTGGGCGGCGGCGTGATCTTTCCAGACGCGGAGGCGGTCATGGACGTGGGCCTCGGACTGAAGCGGAATGTCGCCCCCGGCGTTGACCTGTTCTCCGAGGCTCATCTCATCACGAATTTCGGCGGGACGACGTTCGGCGAGTTCAACATCGGCGCACGCTTCGCCCTCGGGCGCCAGGTGACAACAAACGTGAACGTTGGCGACGGCCAGACGACGGTAATCGGCGGCATCCAGCCCCGCGACCGCGTTCCCGTCCTCGGTCGCATCCCCGTGGTCGCCCACATTTTCCGCGAGCGCGGCGGAGCGGCGGAGAAGCGCAATCTCGTGATCTTCGTCACGCCGCGCATCCTCCTCCCGGGGGAGGCGGAGTAGCATCGCCGCTGGCGCACCGCTGGACGGGCGCGTTATGTTTCGCACATGAGCGCAGCTTTTCCTTCCCGGCTTCTGATCGGCGGCGAGTGGGTCGAAACGGGGGCGACTGCTCCGGTGAAAAATCCTTTCTCCGGCGAGGAGATCGCCCGCGTGCCGATGGGCGGCGCGGCGGAGATCGACCGCGCGCTGGCGGCGGCGGAGGCGGCGTTTCCGAAAGTGAGGGGGACGGCGGGGCACGCGCGGGCGGATCTTCTGCTGCGGATCGCGGCAGCGATCGTGGCGCGAAAGGCGGATTTCGTGGCGACGATCGTGAGCGAGGCGGGAAAGCCGGTGACGTTCGCCGAGGCGGAGGTGGACCGCGCGGGGATGACTTTCACGGCGGCCGCGGACGAGGCGCGGCGGGCGCATGGCGAGCTGCTGCCGGTGGACGCCTTTCCCAGCGGGGACGGGCATCTGGGGCTGGCGCGGCGCTTTCCGCTCGGAGTCATC
>JANOBH010000079.1:0-35114 GCA_031411535.1 Chthoniobacter sp.
TCGTAGCCCGCGCCATTCACCGCGCCGAAATGAGGCACGCGCATCGTCTCCGTATTCAGCGCAAACGCATACGAGCCGGTCTGGACGCACCGCAGCCACGGCGCGCTCGGCGTGTGCGAGGGAAAGCCATCCGCCCACCACATCTGCGTGTAGTCCGCGACGCGCGGCATCATCGCGACCGGGTCCAGCGCGCCTTGCGATGCGGCGCGATGGCTCACACAGCAGCCGAGCATTGCGATCAGGATGAGGAGTGCCTTCCGCATCTATCAGGGTCGGGTGCGATCGCCAGCGACGGTGGCATTGAGCAGAGCGAGAAGCTCCGCGACTTTCTCAGGGAGCTTCCCCGCGAGGTTTGTCGTCTCGGCGGGATCGTCGCGGAGACTGTAAAGCTGCAGGTCGGGCTCGCCGGGCTTGGGCTTGATCGTTCGCGGCTGGGTGAAGCCGCCGGAGCCGAGTCCTGTGATGAGTTTCCAGTCGCCGGAGCGGATCAGTTTCATCGAAGCCGCGCTGCCAGCCTCCATGACGATGGGTCCGCGGATTGGCTGGCCGGCAGGCTGTTTGCCTTCGAGCACTGGCAGGAAGCTGAAGCTGTCGGGCCCCGCACCGTCGGGGAGTTTCGCGCCGCACACCTCGGCAAATGTGGCCATCAAATCGGTGAAGCAAATCGTCTGCTCGCTGACCGTCCCGGCTTTCACCCGACCCGGCCAGCGCACGATGAACGGCATCCGGTGGCCGCCTTCCCACGCGTCCGCTTTCATGCCGCGCCATCCGCCGGCGGACGAGTGTCCGAGCCGCTTCGCGTCAGCCTCGTACCACACGGGGCCGTTGTCCGAGGTGAAGACGACGAGCGTGTCTTTCGCCATATCGGCTTTGTCCAGCGCAGCCAGCACGCGGCCGATCGCCGCATCCACCATCATCGCAAAGTCGCCATACATCCCCGCCCCGCTCTTCCCCGCGAATTCGGCGGATGGAAGCCACGGCGTGTGCGGCGCGGTGTAGGCGAGATAAAGCATCAGCGGCTTCTTCGCATCGGGCTGTGCGCCGATCACGGCGAGTGCCTCATCTGTCAATCGCGGCAGCGCGTCCTTCAGCGCCAGCCCCGGCGCGATCCCGCCTTCGCGCCAGAATTCGCCCTGGATTGGCGACCAGCCAGCCGACTTGTTCGCCGCGATATTATCCGTGGGCGGCGCGACGGCGCGATCTCCACGGATGTAGAAATACGGCGGAATATCCGTGGACGCCCGCATCCCGAAAAAGCTGTCGAACCCGCAATCAATCGGCCCTCCCGGCAGCGGCTTGTCGTAGCTGTCCTCCGCAAATCCGAGGTGCCATTTCCCGACCATCGCGGTGCGATAGCCCTGCGAGCGCAACAGGGACGCGACGGTCAGCTGTCCCTCCGCGATGAGCGGCTTCTGCGGCCACACCGACACATCCGTGCGCCACGGATAGCGCCCCGTCAGCAAGCCATAGCGCGAAACATGGCAGAGCGGCCCCGGTGCGTGGGCATCGGTGAAACGCATGCCTTCCCGCGCCAGACGATCGATGTTCGGCGTCGCGATTTTCGACTTCGCGTTGTAGCAGCCGGGGTCGCCATAGCCCATGTCGTCCACAAGGATGATGAGGACGTGGGGCCGCTCTGCGGCAAGCGCAGCGGAGGGATGACCGCAGAGAAGGCCAATGAACGCTAGCGTGGCGGCGAAAATGGGGCGCAGGAAGTTCATCGGATTCGTGAGGAGGGAGGCACGAGGTTTAATCAGCGTGCGGCCCGCACTGGAGCACAATCTGCCCAAGCCATCGGATCGCGTGCGGGCAGCGGGCGAGAGCCGTCACCACCCGCCGCCGAGGGCCTTGATCAGCCGGACGGTGGCGATGAAGCGCTGCGCGGCGATTTGGGCGCTCTGGCGCTCGATTTGCAGGCGGGTGCGCTCGGCGTCGAGGAGATCGATGAAACTGATCGTGCCGCTCTCGTAGCGGCTGCGGATGAGGTCGGTGGCTTTCGCAGAGGAGGCGAGCGCTTCGCTTTGCGCCAAGCCCTGTTCGCCGCGGTAGCGGATCTGCGCGAGTGAGGTCTCCACGTCTTTCACGGCGGCGAGCACTGCCTGGCGGTAGTTGGCGATGGCTTCCTCGCGGGCGGCCTTCGCGCGGCGGACGTTCGCGCCGATGACGGCAAAACCCGTGACCGGCAGGCTGACGCTCGGGCCGACTGACCACACCTTGCTGTCGGGACCGAAGAGGCTGTCCACGTCTTTGCTCAGGTAGCCGCCTGAGCCGGTGAGCTTCACGGAAGGAAAATACGCGGCGGTGGCGACGCCGATGCCTGCATTGCGCGCGGCGACGGTGCGCTCGGCTTTGGCGATGTCCGGGCGGCGTTCGAGGACGTCGGCGGGGAGTCCTGCGGGAATGTTCGGCGGCGTCTGGGTGAGCGGGCGTTCAGCGATGCGGAAGTTGGTCGCAGGTTCGCCGCAGAGAAGCGCGATGGTGTCGGCGACTTCCTGGCGCTGGCGTTTCACGTCGGCCATCTCGGCGCGCGCGGTGGCGAGTTCGGTGCGTGCGCGCTCGGCGTCGATCTCCGATACGGTGCCGGCGGCGGCCCGCTGCTTGATGAGGTTCAGGGCCGCCCCCCGCAGTTCGATGGTCTGCCGGAGCGCGGAGAACTCGGCGTCGAAGGAGCGGAGCAGGAAGTAATTCGCGGCCACGTCGCCGGTGAGGGTGAGCAGGGCGTTTTGATAGTCGGCTGCGCTCGCGGCGGCTTCGGCGCGCGCGGATTCAAACGAGCGGCGCACCTTTCCCCAGAAGTCGATCTCGTAGCTGAGGTCGAGCGCGGAGGTGAAGCTGTTGATGCGTGAGGCGGGAATCGTCACCGGCACCGGTGAGGGCAGATTGCCGGATGTCTGCTCGCGCTCACCTTTGCCATTGAGACGGATGTCGGGAAAGAAGCTGGCGGCGCTCACGCGGGCTTGGGCGCGGGCCTGGTCCACGCGGGCCACGGCGGCGCGCAGCGTCTGGCTGCCGGTGAGCGCCCGGGCTTCGAGGCGGTTGAGTTCGCTGTCGTGGAAAACTTTCCACCACTCGCCGCGCGGCGTGTCGTCGCGCGGGGCGGCGGGCTGCCAGCGCCACTTCGCAGGCGTGAGGGCGGCGGTGTCGGGCGTCTTGTAGTCCGGACCCACCGCGCACGAGGCGAGTGCGAACGTGGCGAGGCAAAGGGTAAGGCGGGTAGGCATGGCGCGGGCTTTCATTCAGAGGGCGTGCGGAAAAATGCGTGTCATCCTGAGCGGAGCGGAGGCGGAAAGGCGGGCGGAGCGCAGTCGGAGGACCCCGCGCATCCGCGGGCGGCATCGCACGGAATCGGCGGGGTCCTTCGACTCCGTTCCGCTCAGCATGACACCGAGTTTGGAATACCAGTCCATCCCTTCAAACGCTGGCGACCTCGGGCTGGGGCGTGTCTTTGCCACCGGCTTTGGCGTCCCGTCTCGCCCGACGCCGCTCGCGGAAATGGATCGCGTCGTCGAACAGCGAGTAGATGACCGGCGTGGCGAGCAGCGTGAGCAAAAGCGAAAGCGTCTGCCCGCCGAGGATGACGCCCGCAGTCGCGTTGTTGTAGGCCGCGCCGACGCCCTTCGCCATCATCATGGGCACCATGCCGGCGACAAAGGCCATCGTGGTCATAAGGATGGGCCGCAGGCGCTCCTTGTTGGCGAGCAGGATGGCATCTAGCCGGTTCATGCCTTTCGCGCGGAGCTGATTGGTGTGGTCGATCTGCAGGATGCCGTTCTTTTTCACCATGCCGAAGAGCACGAGGATGCCGAGCATGGAGAAGATGTTGAGCGACTGGTCAAAGATGATGAGCGAGAGGATGGCGAAGGGCAGCGTGAGTGGCAGCGCGAGCAGGATGGTAAAGGGATGCAGCCAGCTCTCAAACTGCGCGGCGAGAATGAGATACATGAAGATGAACGCCATGAGGAAGGCGACCATGAAGGCATTGGCAGCCTTCGCCATTTCCTTCGAGCGCCCGGCGCTGCCGCTGGCGTAATCCGCGGGCAGGCCGAGCTTCTTCACGGCGGCGGCGATGCCTTCGAGGATCACCGTTTCACCGACGCCGGGGGCGTTGTTGGCGGTGATGGTGACCTGGCGGCGGCGGTTGAGGCGGTTGATCTGCGACGGGCTGTCGGTGTCCTCCAGCGTGAGCAGATTGGCGACGGCCACGGGACCGGCCTTGGTGGACGGCACGGTGAGGAGGTTGAGGATTTCGCGGCTGTTGCGGTAGCTCTCCTCGGCCTGGAGGTGGATGTCGTATTGCTCGCCGCCATCGTCGAAACTGGACACGTCGAGCCCGCCGACAAGCAGACGCAGCGTGGAGGAAATGTCGGCCATGCTCGCGCCCATCTCGCCGGCCTTGTTCCGATCGACCGTGCCGGTAATTTCCGGCTTGCCGGGGATGAGCGAGCTGTCGAGGTCGCGGATGCCGGGCAGGTCTTTGACTTCCTTCATCACGCTCGCCGTGGCGCGGGTGAGCGCATCGAGGTCGGGTCCGGCGATGAAATACTGCACGTTGGCGCTGGACATGCCCGTGTTGAACGGCGGGACCGAGAGCACGCTGATGCGCCATTCCGCTGGAAAATGCGGGACGATTTCCTTTCGCACCGCGTCCATGAGGGTCTGCTGGTCCGCACGCTGCGCGGGGTCGCTGAGCCGCACAAAGATGCCCGCGAGATTGGGCGTGCGCTGGTCGCTGTCGCCGATGGTGAGCAGCGTGCCCTCGACGCCGTGCAGCCCGCGGATCGCGCGGGCGAAGCGCTCGGTCATGAGGTCCGTGGCGGCGAGCGTGGTGCCTTCCGGCGTGCGGATGTTCACGACGAACTCGCCTTCCTCGACGGGCGGCAGGAAGCTTTTCTGCACGATCTTCATCAGCGTGGGCACGGCGAAAAGGATGCCCAGGCAGCCGAGAACGATGAGCCAGCGGCGCCGCATGGAGAAGCGCAGGAGCAGCATGTAAAACGCCTCCACCGGGCGGTAGAAAAGATTCACCAGATGTTCCAGCCAGAGATCGAAGCGGGTGCCGACCCCATTGCGAAACATGCGCGCGGAAAGCGCGGGCGTGATGGTGAAGCTGACCAGCAGCGACACCGCGATGGCGAACGCCATGGTGAGGCCGAAGCTTTTTAAAAACATGCCGACGATGCCGCTGAGGAAGGCCACCGGCACGAACACGGCGAGCAACGAAAGCGTGGTGGCGAGGACGGCGAGGCCGATCTCGCGCGGCCCCTCGACCGCCGCGGTGAAGGAGTCCTCCTTTTTCTCCTCCATGTGCCGGAAGATGTTTTCCACCACGATGATGGCGTCATCGATGACGATGCCGACGGCGAGCGCGAGCGCTACGAGGCTGATGACATTCAGCGTGAGGCCCTGCGCCCACATCACGCCGAAGGCGGCGATGATCGACGTGGGAATGGCCAGCGCGGAGATGAGTGTCGCGCGGGAATTGCCGAGGAAAACGAGCACGACGATGGCGGCGAACAACGCCCCGAGCATGAGATGCTCCTTCACCGCATCGACGCTGGTGCGGATGACCTTCGAGGTGTCGCGGACGACTTCGACGTTGTAGCCCGCAGGAAGCAGCTTCTTCACGTCATCGAGCTTCGCGTTCACCGCGTCCACGACGGCCACGGTGTTCGTGCCGCTCTGCTTGCGGATCGAGAGCACCACGGAGGGCACGCCATTGTTGCGCGCCACGGTGAGCTGCTCCTCCGCCCCGTCCTCCATGCGCGCGACATCGCGCAATCTCACAAATCCGCCCTCGGCCTCGCGCACCACCAGCGCGCCGATTTCCTCCACGCTCCGGGCCTTTCCCTGCACGCGGAAGCCCGCCTCGCTGGCGGCGTTCTTCACCGTGCCCGCCGGAATCTGCACGTTCTGCGAGCGGATGGCGCGCTGCACGTCCGGTGCGGTCAGGCCGTAGGAGCGCAGCCGCATCGGATCGAGCCAGACATTGATCTGCCGCAGCCGTCCGCCCAGCAGCGTGATCTGTCCGACGCCACCCACGCTTTCCAACTGCCGGCGCAGCACCTTGTCCGCGTACTCGGTGATCTCGCGCACCGGTTTGTCGGCGACGAGCGCGATGTTCAGGATCGGCGCGGCGTCGGGATCGAGCTTCTCGATGATGGGCGCATCCACGCCCTCCGGCAGCTCGGGGATGATGCGCGCGATGCGGTCGCGCACTTCCTGCGCAGCCACGTCGATGTTCTTCTCCAGCACAAAGGTGACGAGCACCTGCGAGATGCCTTCGCTCGACACGGAACGCAGCTCGTCGATGCCCGCGACGGTGTTCACCGACTCCTCGATCTTGTCCGTGATCTCGGTCTCGATTTCCTTCGGTGTCGCGCCGTCCTGCCGCGTGACGATGCTGACCGTGGGAAAATCAATTTTCGGAAAGCGATCCACCGGCAGCTTCGTGTAGCCGAGCAGGCCCACGACGACGAAGACGAGGATCAGGACGCTGGCAAAGACCGGGCGTCTGACGGAAATAGCGGCGAGCCATTGCATGAGCGTGCGGGGAAAAAACTACGCCGAGGGCTGGAACGCCGCGCCGTCAGTGGCATCCGGTCCGGGCTCCAGCAGCACGAAATCCCCCGCTGCCGCGCCGCGCCGGATTTCGATGAAGCCGTCGCGCGTGTCACCCACCTCCACGAGCCGCTCGGAGAGCGTGCTGTTTTTCCCGATGACGAAAAGCTTGCGGCGCGAGCCCTCGACTAGCAGCGCCCCGACCGGCACTACTGCGGCCTTCTCTTCGCGAAGTCGGATGCGTGCATCGCAGAAAAAGCCGGGACGCAAAGTGCCGTCCGCATTCTCCACCACCGCCTCGACCACGAGATCGCGGGAAGCCTCGCGCATCGCCGCACCGAGGAATTTCAGCGTGCCCGTGAACGTCCGCTCAGGAAACGCCGCCGTGGTGAACTCCACCGTCTGCCCGACAGCGAGCGCCCCCACCTCCGTCTCCGGCACATTCAGCACGAGCCGGAGCGTCGAGAGATCCACCACCCGCGCCACCCGCGAGTCGGCCTTCACGTACTCGCCCGGCTCCACCATGCGCTCGGCCACGACACCGGCAAAGGGTGCCCGGATGACAGCATCCGTGAGCGTCTTCTGCGTCATGTCCCGTCGGGCGACCGATGCCGCCAGCTCCGCCTCGCGCGCCGTGGTGTCGGTCACGAGTTTTTGAAAATCCGCTTCCGCGATCGCCCGCTTCTGGGCCAGAGGCGCATTGCGCTCCTGCTCGTTCTTCGCCAGCAGCAGGCGGGCCTTCGCCAGTTCCAGCGAAGCCTCCGCCTCGGCCAGCGCGAGTTTCGCCTGGCGTTCGTCCAGCTTCACCAGCGCATCGCCCGCCTTCACCACCGAGCCGCGCTCCACGGACACCTCCACCACCTTGCCGATCGCATCCGCTGCGATCACCGCGTCGTTCCTGCCAATGAGCTGGCCCGTCACACGCAGGAAGCGGGGAACATCGCGCTCAATGAGCGTCGCCGTGCGTCCTTTCACAGGTGCGACCTCGCTTTTCTCCGCCCGGGGAAGCGCCGGTGCCGCCTCCGGCTTTTTGCCGCAAGCCGTCAGCGATATCGCTAGCGCGATGAGCGGGAGAAAATGAGTGCGGGTTCGTTTCATGATAAACGGTTGCGTTTCTTCGCGCCGGCCTTGCCGCCGCTGATGCCGTGGAGCGCCAGCTCCGTGATGCTGTGCGCCAGCCGGGCGATGGCTTCCTCCGTGTTCGGTACGGCGAAACCGAGCCGCTTGATGACCTCGCCGCTGTGCTCGTAGTGGACGCACATGCCCACGATGTGATGCGCCCGCATTTCGATCTCCTCCTTCTCCGCAGTGCCGCCGCAAAGCGCCGCCACGATGCGCTGCAGCTCGGCAAAAATGGGCCGCACGACCAGCTTCACCAGCTCGCTGAGCGCCGCCGTCGGCTGCCGCATCTCATGCGCCATCAGCTTGCCCAGCACCGGGTGCGACGCGCGTTTCAGCAGCACAAACCGCAGGCAGAACGCGATCCAGTCCCCCAGCGCCTCGCGCGCATCCCCCGCATCCTCCAGCGTCACCGGCCGCTCCTGCTGCAGCACCTGGCGGTGCGCCGCCAGCAGCACCTCGCGGTAAAGCCCCTCCTTGTTGCCAAAGTAGTAATTGATCGAAGCCACGTTCACCCGCGCCCGCCGGCTGATCTCCCGCACGCTACCCGCCTCAAACCCGCCCTTTGAGAACACCACTCCCCCCGCCGCCAGGATGCGCTCCTTGCGCGCCTCAGGGTCGCGCTCGCGGGATGGTGTCGGAACAGCCTTTGGCATCGGTGTGAAACAGTTGTTTATAAACGGGCGTTTCTTTCGCACGGACGCAGACGATGTCAACGACGGGAGCACCATTGCCCACGGGACGCCCCATCCGCCCTGCGGATGCTTTGCGGTTCGCGCCGTTCACCGGAGACCACAGCCAGCGGTGGGCGCCGGCTTCATCGCGGAGGCTGCGGGGGCGCGGAAAGGGGCGGCGTCGTCTCAAAGTCCGTCTTGCTCACCCATCCGGTGTTCAGTTTCTCGCCACGCATGAAGCGCTCGTAGAAACCGACGTGGCCTTTGTTGGCGTGCGGGTATTCATCGAAGACGCCGCCCTGGCCGGTCATGCGCGGGTCGCCCTGCTCGCGGAGCCTGGCGTGCATTTGCTCGCGCAGCGCGGAGAGGTCGGACGAGCCTTGCGGCAGAAGGGCGAGGTTGTTCAGGCAGTCGGGGTCCTTCCGCAGGTCGTAGAATTCCTCGGCGGGCCGCATGCCGAAACACAACGCCCAGTGCGGGTCGCCAGGGTTCGCGCGGCGCGCATCGAGGATGAATGTCTTTGTCGCACCGGCGTCGCAGTCGAGGTAGCCGGTCTCGGGATTTCCGGCGGGCCAGCGCGCAGGCTCGAAGTTTTGGAGGAAAAGCATTCCGTCCCTGATGATGCCGCGCGTGGGATAGCCGGCGTCGTTTGGCCGCCCGATGTCCGTGCGCTCCTTGCCGATGAGCACGTGGTCGCGCGCGGGGTTCACCACGCCGGCTTTTTCGGAGCGGAAAATATCGCTGAGACTGCGACCCGGCGACTCGGCCATGCCGCTCTGCGCCCATGTCAGACCGGCGAGCTCGATGAAGGTCGGCGCGAAGTCGATGAAGCTCACGAAGTCATCCACCACGCGGCCCGGCTTCGCGATGCCGCGCGGCCACATCGCCGCGAGTGGGACATGGTTCGCCGCCTCATACGCGTTCCCTTTCACCCTTGGGAACGGCATGCCGTGGTCGCTCGTCACGATGACGAGCGTGTTCGCGAGCAGGCCGCGCTTTTCCAGCGACTCCAGCATGCGCCCGAGATGCCGGTCGAAGTGCTCCACCTCGAAGGCGTAGTCGAGCATGTCGTTGCGCACCGTCTCATTGTCCGGCCAGTAGCCGGGCACGCGGTCGATGTCCGCGAGCTTCTTGCCGCCCTTTGCGACGCCGGAGCCAAACTCGTAACCGCGGTGCGGTTCGAGCGCGCCATACCAGAACGCCCACGGCTTCCCTGCCGGCGCGGCGTCGAGGAAGTCGTCGAAGTTTCCCGCGTAATCATTGTTCGCGATGCCGCTCGTCGCCCCCTCGGCCTTTCGCGCGTTGAACGCCTTCCCCGTCATCAGCCGCGGCTTCCCGTCCGCATCGTTCGCCACACCCGGCCCCCAGCCTTTCATCGTATGGCCGACGACCCACCCGTGCTCCGCCAGCGCCTCGCCCCAGCCTTTGAACTCCGGCGGGAAATAGCAGATGTGATTCGCCGCCTCCTTGAGCTGCCACGAATTGCGCCCGGTCAAAAGGCACGCGCGCGACGGCGCACACTTCGCGTTCGGCGTGTAGCCGTTGTTGAAAAGCACACCTTCCCTCGCGACGCGGTCAAACGCCGGCGTCTTCACCCACGTCGTGCCATAAGCCCCGGCGTGCTTCCCCCAATCGTCCGCGATGGCGAAGAGGATGTTTGGCGGTGCCGCGGCGAATGTCGGAATCGGAGGCGAAACCAGCAGACCAAGGAGGGCGATGCGGAGAATGGATTTCATGGGCGTTTCGCCAAAGGCGCATTCGTTTTTTTCCACCACGCCAGCAAGTCACCGAGCAACTCGTCGCGCTTCGCGGTTTCCTTTTGGGCGAGATCGGTGCGCTCCCCGATGTCAGCGGCGAGGTTGTAGAGTTCGAGTGCGTGATTTGTCGCGACCGCTGCGCTCCCGCCGTCGAGCAGCCATTCCTCGTGATAGAGGTGCAGCTTCCAGTCGCCTTTGCGGATGACGCTCACCGGTCGCGTGCGAAAGACGGGATCACGCCCTCGCGGCACCGGGCCGTCCAGATAGCCGGGGAAGTGCCAGAAGATCGCCGCACGCTGAAGTTCGGGGTTCCCTTTGAAGAGCGGAAGCAGACTCTCGCCATCCAGATCGGCGGCCGGCGCTCCCCCAGCGGCGGCGACGAATGTGGGATAGAGATCCACGTTCACGATCGGCACGGCGCATTCCGAGCCGGGTGCGATGACGCCGGGCCAGCGCGCGAGGAAGGGCTCCCGGATACCGCCTTCGTAGTACCCGCCCTTTGCACCCCGCAACGGCTCGTTCAGCGAGGGATGCGTCCCGCCATTGTCGCTCGTGAAAATGACGAGCGTGTTCTTCTCGAGACCGAGTTCGGCGAGTTTCGCGAGCAGCATGCCCACGGCCGCGTCCATGTCGGCGATGCAGGCGGCAAAGGCGGGCTGCACATGCGGCTCCGCGGCGCGTTCCGCCTTGGCCTTGAACTTTGCCAGGGTCGCGGCGCGCGATTCGAGCCGGGTATGCACGGCGTGATGGGAGACAAAGGCGAAGAATGGCTGATGGCGATTCGTCTCGATAAACTCCATCGCCGCGCGCGTGATGGAAAAGAGCCTTTTCGGATCCTCTCCGCCCGGGCCTTTGCGCGGCGGGCTGCCCACAGAAGCGTCCTCGTCTTCCTCCGCCTCCGCGCGGTCGCCGCCCGGTGGCACCAGTCCCGGCGGACTCATGTCGAAACCCTGCTGGCGCGGGCCGGTGCCTTTTGCGCTGCCACCGAGATGCCACTTGCCGAAGTGCCCCGTCGCGTAGCCTTGCGCCTTGAGCGCCTCAGCCACGGTCACAAACTCCGGCCGGAGCTGCTGCGTATTCGGGACGGGCACGAGGCGAAAATTCGCCTTCGGCCCGCGGTCGGTGTCACCCACCGCATAGACGCCATGGCGCGGCGTGTATTTTCCCGAGAGCAGGCACGCGCGACTCGGCGCGCAGTTCCCCGCAGCGGCGTAGGCGTGGGTGAAAGTCATGCCCTGCGCTTTGAGGCGATCGAGATGCGGAGTCTCGATGAACCCGCCGTCGTTGTTCCAGCCGACATCCTTCCAGCCGAGATCGTCGGCGAAGATGAGCACGACGTTTGGCCGTTCCGCGGCGGCGCAGATCGAACCGACGAGAGAGGCGATGAAGCAGATGAGTTTGACGGGAGGCATGTGGTGTAGGGGAAGCAGCGACTTGAGAAAAAAGCTGGAGTAGGCGAGGCGGGCTTCTTTCATCGGGCGCCCGGCCCGATGAATAGCACGACGGTGGTGCGCGGGCCGACTTTCAGCGGAGCGTCGAGTTTCACCGGCCTCTTCGCGACGAGATCGGGCGCGGTCTTGACGCCGGGCGGCGGCGCGAGGTCGAAGGTCTTGTCCTTCGTCGTGTTCATCGCGATGAGATACGGCCCGAAGCGGAGTTGGTAAAAGTCCGCGCGGCCCGCGTAGGGGTTGTCTTTGCGGGCATCGAACGGAACATCGGCGGGGAGTTTCGGGACGGGGAGTTCCTCGCCGGTGTGCGCGGATTCGAGCTTGCCGGGGTAGCGGTGGCCGCCATTGCCAAAGCCGAAGTTTGTCCAGTTCGGGCGCTTCCAAGTCTGGCCACCTGGCTCAAATTTCACGCCCTCATACACCACGGCGACCTGCTGGTAGCGCGGCGTGAGATAGTGCGCGCGGGCGAGGCCATTGATGCCAATGCGCGAGCGCCAGTAGAGCGAGACGTAGAGGATTTCCGCGCCGCGCTTGATCGCGACGACTCCGTTTTCCTCATCGGCGAAAACGGTGTCCGGCTGATCCCACGACATCGGCAGCCGGTGGGGGCTGGCGGGCTGCGCGCGGATCGTCTCGTAGTCGTCCGGCACGCTGAGCAGACCGAAAACGGCGCGCAGCCGGTTGTCGCGGACGAGTTCGGCGATCGAGGCGAAGAACTGATTGTCCGCGAACATCTGCTGCGCGGCCCCGACGGCGGACGGATCGAGCGTCACCGCCGCCGCGTAGATCGCCGTCTCGTCGAGGCCCGCACGCTGCGCGTAGGCGACCGGGCCGGGGAAATGCGAATCCCGCCAGCCGACGCCCGTCTCCAGCCGCATGGCGCGGTGGCCTTCCTCGTCCTGCATCGGGTAGCGGAAGAAAAGGCGCGCGCGTTGCAGCTTCACGATCTGCGCCCTGATCTTCGGATCGCCCGCCTGCCCCGGCGCGCGCGTCGCGTCATAGGCATCCACCATCTGCCCGAGGATCTCGCCATAGCCGCCCACGTAGCCCAGCTCGCGGGAGAGGCCCTTGTCGGTGATCTGGAAATAGTTCGCGCCCCACGGCATCTCCGAGCCGCTGGCGGTGTCGGAGCCGAGCCACGGCGCGAGGCCGAGCGCCTCGTAGAGATAGCGCTTCGCCTGCGCGTCAGGCCACGCATTTGCCGGGTCGATGGCCGCGACGCCGAGATGCGAGCGGTAGATATTCGTGTCCGCAAAGAGCGTCTGATTCGTGATCGAGCGCCGGTGCATTCGCAGCCAGTCGCGGCTCGCGCGAAACATTTCCGACCACGCCGCGCGCCGCGTCCTGCCATCGTCGAGCTTTGCCTCAAGCGCAGGCGCGACCGGCTGTGCGAGCAGGCGCACCGCATCCGCGATCGGGCCGAGGCCGAACCAGCCCGCATTCCACGTCGCCGGATCGTCCCACACTGCGGGCGCGTCTTTCTGCCATGCACGGAAGCGCTCGTCCGCGCAGGCGATCACCTGCTCGACGGCCTTCGGGTTTTGAAAAGCCGGCGTCCACTTCACGAAATACGCCTTCGCCAAAAGCTGCGCCTGCATCTGGTTCACGGGCCGCTTCGACTTGAGCAGGCCGTCGAGCGTCGAGTTCACGCGCTGCTTCGCAGCGGCCAGCACTTCCTCGCCGGGCTGCGCGCGCACGGTCTCTTTCGGCGCCGCGCCCTGCACTTCATTCGCAGGCGGCACGAAGCATCCGTCCGTGTGCGTCGCCAGCCGGTAGATCGCGCGCGAGGGCTCGGTCATCGGCTTTTGATATTCGTCGAAAGTCTTCCCGTAACCCCACGTCGGGCCGTTGCTGCGGATCTCCAGTTTCACCTCCGTCTTCCCCGCGGTGAGCGCGCGCGGCAGCGGCGTGGTGGCATAGTAAAAGCGGCCGTTGTAGCGCGGGTCGTCGTCGGGCAGCGCGAGGATGTCAATATCGCCGAGGTGCCGGTAGCCGACCTGCTTTCCCTCGCAGAAAAGGATGAGCAGATTCTTGCTCACCTCGTCGCCCCAGAACCGCGCGGTGAGATAGTTTGGCTGCGCGGGGTCCACCTTCATCGTGAAGCTCACGCGCCCGCCTTCCCACGGCTGCGCGCCGCCGGGCAGGAGCCGCCGCGCCATCTGCCCGAGCCCGCCGCGCACCACCTCGCTTTTTTCGGCCACGAGCTGATGCCGCGCCTCCGATGGCGCATCGCCGAGTAGGAGATCATCGAGCAGCGGCGTCGCCGCGAGTCCCGCAAAGCGGAAAAGGAAAAGCAGGAACAGCGTCCCGATAAAGCGCGGTGGTGTCATTTGGCGGAGATGGAAAAGGTGCGCGCGACCGGGTCGGCGGTCTGGAGCTTCGGCTCGATCGAGCGGCCCCACTGCCACGCGATGACGGTGACTTTGACGGGAAACTTCGCGCGCGGCGGAATGCGCGTGAGGCGGAGCGTGGCGCCGTCACCGGCGACTTCTGCGGGGCCTTCGCGCACGTAAAAGCGCACGGGGGCGTCCGCGACGCTGGACGCGGCGCGCAGCGGGATCGCCGCGTCGGAGCCGGCGCGCTGATCGGGGATTTGCGGGAATGTGATCGTCTGCGGAGCGCCCGCCGAATTGCGCAGCGGGAAGCGCAGGACGGACTGCTGCACGGCGCGCTTGAACTGCCCGTCGCCGGGATGCTCGGCCATCAGCCAGATTTCCGGGCCGCGCTTCGGATTGTCGAAGCCGAGCCGGTCGAAGCGCAGCGCGAAAGTATCGGCACCGAGTTTTTCCACCGGCCCGCAGATGCGGCGGATGACGACGGGACCGCCGCCGCTCGCGTGGTCGATCGGCGAGCCCGCGGGGCGCGCGGCCCAGCGCACCGGGCGCCCCTCCGGCACGCGGTCGAGGAAGGTCCCCGTGAGTTTGAAAGTCAGGCCGTCGCCCTCCGGCAGAAACTTGAGCGTGACCTGCTGGTGCGCCTTCGGGTCCTGCTCCACCACTGCTCCGGCCTGCACGTAGCCGAGGAGTTGCGGCTTCCTGCCGGCGTAGGCCGCCTGCATCCGCTCGGTGGCGCGTGCGTGCTGCTCGTCGAAACACCAGTACGTTTCGCCCGCGTCGCCCGTGAACTGCCCGACCGGTGCGGCGGGCGCGCGCGGCGGTTTGCCCATGCGCCAGCGGTCGATGAGCCAGCCCTGCTTCGCGGCGTCGATCGCCAGCAGACCCTTGTCGGAAAGCCGATGCCGCGCCGCCGCGCGAAGGTAGTCGCCGAGGCAGGCGGCCAGCGCGTCGTGGCTGTCGAAATGTCCGCCGCCCGCGTCGGCGAGCATCGAGAATGGCACGCTCGGAAATTCCCGGCGGAACGGCAGCGCCTTGCCCGCGCGCTCTTCGGCCCATTCGTATTCGCCGCTCACGAACAGCAGCGGAACGCCCGCCACATCGCGGCCCGACCACGCGGCGGGCGGCGTCCTTTTCAAATCCGGCCACGAGCCTTTGAGCGAAATCACCGCCAGCGTGCGCGCCGGTTTCCAAGCCGCGAAAAGATACGGAAACTCCGCCATCGCCGAATGGCCGATGGGCACGACCGGGGCGGCGGCGATTTCGGCGTAGCCGGACTCCACGGCGAGTGCGCGGAACATCTCCTCGAATTGCGCGCCTTCCTCCGCGCCCAGCTTTTCGGCCGCGCCGACCGGCGGCGTCACCCACACCGCGGCAAAGCCCAGCTCCGCGAGCGCCGCGCGAAACGCCGGATGCTCCAGCACGGGTTCCTCCAGCATATTGTGCTGGCCGAGCACGACGGCCCGCACGCGCACGCAGTCCGGTGGAATCCAAAGAAACGCGCGCGGCGGCCCCTTCGTCTCGTTGCTCGTAAGCGATGCCACCGGCACGGACCACTGGTATTCCGCAGGGGATGCGCCCGAGCACGCGAGCAGGACCCAACACACCATTCCGATGGCAAGCAGCCTGCGGGTCATAGTCGGGATGGCTGTTGGCTTCATAGTCCGTGGCACTCGTCGCATTTCATCATGCCGCGCCGCCGGCCAGCATCAACCCAACTCGTGCCCATCATGCGCAGTGAACATCGCCCACGCCAGTCACGTCTATTTGCCCGGCTTCAGTTGCTCACGCGAGGCCCAGATTTTCGCCATCGGATAGACCGTGAGTTCCTCGATCACGGCATCGCCTTCGATGGCGAAGGCGAATCCGGCGTCGGTGTGCAGGGACGCGATGGAGTAGGCGGCCTCGCCGCCATTCCAGAAGCTCTCGATAATGCCACGATCGATGAGGAAGCGGGCATCGAGGCTTGCGCCAGGATGAATGACCGTGGGTTGGTTGCCGCGCATGAGGATCTTCGTAGCGGCGTCGTAGTGAAAGGCGACGCTGCGGATGGTAACATTCACCTGAGCCGATGCCGCAGGGCGGAAGCGCACGACGACATCCACCGATGCGTCCTTTGCGAGCGTGCTCAGTTTCATACCAGCTTCGGCAGCAGTGACATTGCGCAGCTTTACCAGCGGTTCGCCGCGCAGGGCTTTGACTTCCTCGGCGGGTTCAAAGCAGAGCGTGTCTTCACCGTTGATGGCTTTCATCTGCAACAGCAGCGGAATGCTGGCGCATTGATTGAAGGGCTCGCCGGGGAACCTGGTGCCGTTTGCCCAACCCATCATCACGGCGCGGCCTTTGGGTTCGTTCATGAAGATGAGCGCGGCGTAGTAGTTAGGGCCGAGGTGCGCGTGGCGCAGCTTGGTGATGGGGGTGAAGGTCCTGCCGTCGAAGCGTCCGAGCTGATAGCAGGACTTGGAGTTGAAAGGCTCGGGTGCATCCTTCGGCGAGCGGTAGCAGCCGTAGAGCAGCATCAGGTCTTCGCCGGTGACGGCGGACTTCATCGGGATGAACTCGGGGCACTCAAACCAGTTCGGCAGCGTCTGGGTTAGTTCCCAGTGGGTGAGATCCTTCGAGCGCAGGATGCGGTATCCATCCTCCTTCCCGCCGACATAGAGCACCATGACGTAGTGCTGCGATGCCTCGTGCCAGATGACCTTTGGATCGCGGTCGCCGCTGCCAATGTTAGGCACCACCGGATTGCCAGCGAAACGCTTCCAAGTGCGGCCCGCGTCGGGCGTGGTTGCGAGGTGTTGGGAGAAAGGCCCGGTGGCGGCGAAGAACATGGCCGGCGCTGGGAGTTTGATGCCTTCATTCAAACCTGGAATGGGAAGCTGCTGCATTACCGTGGTGCCGGAATAGCACTGGCCTGTGGCGTCCGGAAAAAGCGCTACGGGCCATTCCTCCCAATGCACGAGGTCTTTGCTCACCGAGTGCCCCCAATGCATATCGAAGCCCGCGCCCATGCCTTTGGCGGCCGGGTTGAACTGGTAGAACACGTGATACAGGCCGTCGAGATAGTAGCTGCCGTTGATGTCATTCATCCAGCCAAGGCGCGGACTGAAGTGGAAGCGCGGGCGATGCGGGCCGTCGTATGCCTTGGGATCAATGATCTCCTTGTCGCTGAACTCCAGGCGCTCAAGTGCTGCGGCAGCATTCGACTTGTAGCGCAAGGTGACCTCGCGCCCTTTGAACTCGCGGACGGCGGCGGAATACCAGAAGTCAGGCTCCTGCCCGTCCACGGCCAGCTTGACGTTCATGTAGCGAAGCATCCTGCCATCGGACTCGATGCTCAGCTTCTCCAGGCCAGGCTTGCTGCGGTCCCCGTTCTGCATCAGTGGCAGTTGCAGGAAGTCACCGCGGATCGTCACCTTCCGCGCGCGCTCCGTCGCGGGCGGCGGTGGAGGCTCCACCTTTGCCGCCAATGCAATCGCGCCGCGATCATCGGTCTGCACGATCTGATCCACATTGATGTGCCCCCAGCCGCCCTTGCGTTCGTCCACGATGACGAAGCTCGCGCTGCGACCCGCAAACTCCGCCACATCCCATGCCGACGGCGCGAGCTGTTCGCTGCCGCCCGGTTGCATATTCGTTCCTGTCGCCGTGCGCACGACCTTGCCGTCGAGCATGAGATTCATGCACGTCTCATTCTCCCAGCCGCCACCACCTATGAGGAAGGTGATGAACTTGCGTTCGATCTTGAATGGCGGCGACGTAAGACGCCCGGTCGCGTTGTCGCCGCTGTTGAATGAGTTCACCAAACCCTTTCCGACGAAACCTTCCACCTTCATCTGGCCTGGCAGCGCACCATGCGCCGGGCCTTTGCCGAAGGCATCACCGTCCACCTTCCAAGTGCCGTAAGTCTCGGACTCAAAGTCGGCGATGACGACAGGCTCGGCGGCGTGGAGCGCCGCTGATGCAATGAATGCGGCGAGGGCAATCGAGATCGTCTTCATGGAATTTAAGGGTTGGAGTGAATCCGCATCGGCACAGCTCCATCGTGAGAGCACACGACGGCGGCAGTCTCGCACGCCGTGCGCGCGATGGCTTGCAAAGGATCGCCGCGCAGCAGTCCGACGACGAGCGCGGCGGTGAAGGAATCGCCCGCGCCGACGGTGTCGCGGACGACCGTGAAAAAGCCGGGTTGCGAAATCGTTTCGTCTGCGGACACGAGCAGCGCGCCGTCCGCACCGCGAGTCATGGCGATGAGGTCGAGGCCGCAGCGCGCGAGCATGGCGCGCAGGGTGGCCTCGGGATTCGCGTCCGGCGCGATGTCGCAAGCGGCGGCTACTTCGCGCAGTTCGTCGTCGCTGAGTTTCAGCACGCTGGCTTGCGCGATGGATTCGCGGATGAGCGCCGCATCGTAGAACGGCTGGCGCAGATTCACATCGAGCACGCGGAGGGTGCCGCGAGCTTTTGCGATGCCCAGCCCACGCCGGATTGTCGCGCGTGATGTCTCACCGCGCTGCCCGAGCGTGCCGAAGTAAACCGCGTCCACTTCCGCGATGCGCGTTTCGAGCGATGCCGTCCACGCGACTCGATCCCACGCGGAGCCTGCGTGAATCTCATAGCTCGGCTTGCCCGCCGCATCCACGCTCACGCCGACGCTTCCCGTGGCTGCATCTGCGATGCGTTGCACCAATGATGTATCCATCCCGAAGCCCCGAAGAATCGCGATGGCTTCGTCGCCGCGCACATCATTTCCCACGGCACTGAGCATTGCGACATCACCTCCGAGTAGTGCCGCGTGGCACGCGAAGTTCGCCGGTGCACCGCCGAAGCGTGCGCCCTCGGGAAAGAGGTCCCACAGCACTTCGCCGCAGGAGAAGATCGCCGGCTTGCTCATGAGACGCCGAGGTCGTGCTGGATCTCCTCCAGACTGCGGCCCTTGGTTTCCGGGACCATGAGTTTCACCCAGGCGAGTTGCAGCACCATCATGAGGCAGAAGAACAGGAAGACGTAGCCGGCGGGGAAAGAGGTGACCATCTTAGGGAAGAAGGTCGTGAGCAGCGCGGCGAAAATCCAATGTGTGAAGCTGCCGAGCGACTGGCCCTTTGCGCGGAACTTATCAGGAAAAATCTCCGAGATGAGCACCCAGATGACCGCACCCTGACCAATCGCGTGCGCCGCGATAAAGGCGAAGATGCACGCGGGCACGATTGAAAAGTGCCCGGTGAAGAACGCCCACGAACACAGCCCGAGCGAGGCGATGTAACCGAACGAGCCGATGTAGAGCAGCGTGCGCCGACCGAGGCGGTCGATGAGCCACAGACCGACGAAGGTGAAGATGAGGTTCGTCACTCCAATGCCGACGGATTGCAGCAGCGCGGCCTTTTGCCCGAGGCCGGTGAGTTCAAAGATGCGCGGCGCGAAGTAGAGGATGGCGTTGATGCCGGAGAGCTGGTTGAAGAACGCCACGAGGATCGCAATGAGGATCGGGGTTCTCATTCCCATGTGCCAGAAGCCCTTCGCCGAAGCGACCTCGCGGCTCGCCGAGGTCATGGCATCGGCACTCGCATCGAGTTCTGCGTCGGAGGCGTCTGGCGTGATGAGTTTCAGCACCGCAAGCCCGGCCCCGCGGTCGCCCTTGCGCGAGAGCAGCCAGCGCGGGCTTTCAGGAATGATGAAGCACGCCAGCGTGTAGATCACCGAAGGTACGGCCATGATGCCGAGCATCCAGCGCCAGGCGTGGTCGCCGATGCCTGCGAGCAGCGAGTTCGAGACAAAGGCGACGAGGATGCCGAAGACGATGTTGAACTGAAACATGCCCGCCAGCCGCCCGCGACTTTCCGGCGGCGAGATCTCCGAGATGTAAAGCGGCGCCGCCACCGTGGACACGCCGATGGCGATGCCCCCAAGAAACCGCGCGACCATGAAGCCATAAACTTCGTTCGCGAAAGCCGACCAGAGCGATCCGACAAGAAACAGAACACCGATGCACAGCAGCGTATTCTTCCGTCCAAACTTGTCGGTCGGCCAACTCCCGATGAGCGAACCGAGCACCGTGCCCCACAGCGCCGCGCCCATGGCCAAGCCATGCATCGCGGGGCTCAGGCCCCACAGTGCCTGGATCGTCTTCTCGGCTCCCGAAATGACGACGGTATCGAAACCAAACAAAAAACCCGCGAGCGCGGAGACGACGGACCAGAGAAAGAGGCGTGAGTTCATGGGGAGCCGCATCCTGACTCCCGCGCCCTAGGCTGCAACCCTCTGTATCTAAAAACGATAGGCGTCCTGGAGCGCCGCACCGGCTCTCGCTCATACCTATGCGCAGATCGCGGGCATGAGGTCCGAAGAAGCCGGGGATCTCTGCGCGTCCCAGGTGATAGGGCGCGAACTGCGGCTGCAGCAATCCCGCTTCAGCGCGGCGCGTTGCCGCTGTGGATGAACTCGTCGCGGCTGAGGGTGCCGTCCTTGTTCGTGTCGAACTGGAGGAAGCGGGCGGGCGCTTTGTCGGGATCGGGTTGCTCAGCGAGAAACTCCTCGCGGGTGAGTTTGCCGTCCTTGTCCTTGTCCTTCCGCTCGAACAGCCCTGCGCGGTCCACCTTGACGTTCCCGCTGGCGGAAATCTGCAGCTTCGCCTCCGGCTGCTGCGCGAGGAGTGCGCGGAGTTTCGCTACGATGTCCGGGGTCTTCGCGGCGATGTTCTCCGTCTCCTCGGGATCCTTTTCGTAGTCGTAAAGCTCGATGACGGCGTCCTCCGCGGGTGCGCCCGGCTTTTTCCACTCGACCATGCGGTAACGCGAATCCCGGATCGCGCGGCCCAGCCGTTCGTTGCGCGGAAAGACGTGCGTGATGTGATCTCGCGCGGGCGCCGTGGCGTCGCGCAGGGTCGCGGCGAAGCTCTTCCCATCGAGCCCCCCGGGCGGAGTGACGGCGGCGAGTTCGCAGAGCGTCGGGTAGATGTCCACGGTCTCGACGAAGTTCGGATTTGCGGCGGGCTTCACGCCGGGCGCGGCCACGATGAGCGGGATGCGCGCCGCCTGCTCGTAGTTCGTGTGCTTGCACCACATCCCGTGGTCGCCGAGGTGCCAGCCGTGGTCGCCCCAGAGGACGATGATCGTCTTCTCGGCGAGGCCCTCCTTCTCCAAGGCATCCAGCACGCGACCGAGTTGCGCGTCCATGTAGCTGGTCGCGGCGTGGTAGCCGTGGATGAGCGTGCGCGCGAGGTCGTCGCTCACCGGTCCGGTGTCCGGCGTGTCGGAGTAGTTGCGCAGTTCGCCGAAGTTCGTCGCCGCGAATGCCGGTGCATCCTTGGGCGGCGAGCGGAATGCGGGCAGCTCGAACTTCGCGCGGTCGTAGAGGTCCCAGTACTTCTTCGGAGCGCAGAAAGGCAGGTGCGGCTTCACAAAGCCGACTGCGATGAACGACGGCACGCCGCTTTCCTTCGCGGCATGCAGCCGCTTGATGGCCTCATTCGCGATCACGCCGTCGGGATACTGGTCGTCGGCGACGTCGGCCGACTCGTAGGCCGCGCCACGCGGGAGATTTGCGGCCGATTGGTTTGAAAACATCGCCTCCTCCCGCGTGAGCCCGGACTTCGCGCGGCTCTCCGGGAGATGGTAGGCGATGCTCTTCGCGGAAAAGTGCGGGACGGTCCACGACGCGGAGTCCTCGCGATTGCCGTGGCCGACGTGGAAGATTTTCCCCATCGCCTCGGTGCGGTACCCGGCTTTTTGAAAGGCCTGCGCAAGCGTGACGGCATCGGGCGTCGCCGCGCGGAGATTCGTGCCGAGGTCATAGATGCCGACGGTCTGCGGGCGCAGACCGGTCATCAGCGCATTGCGCGACGGCGCGCAGACGGCCTGGTTGCAATACGCGCGGTCAAAGCGAACGCCGCGCGCCGCGAGGCGGTCAATGTTCGGCGTCTTGGCCGTGCCGCCGTAGCAGCCGGAGATGGGCTTCAGGTCATCGACGGCGATGAAAAGGACGTTCAGCTTTTCCGCGGCAAACGAGGACGCGGAGAGCGCGGCGACAGCGATGGCGATGGCGAGGACGAGTTTCATGGGGCGGGATCAGGGAAAGCGCCCGCGCAGGTCTTCGAGCAGGCGCGGGATGTATTCGTTGAAGCGCGCGTGCGGGGACGTGCCTTTGGCGGGGAGTGTCTTCAGCGTGGCGGCGAGCGGCGCGGCTTTGTCGCCGAGCGCGGCGATGGCGTTGAGCGCGGCCATCGCGGTGAAAACGTCGCTCTTCGTGCAGTCGGCGGATTGCGCGAGCAGCGGGAGCACGCGGGCGAGGTCGGCTTCGGTGCCGAAACGCCCGAGCGCCTCGGCGGCGGTGATGCGCACATCCGGCGCGGTATCGTCGAGCGCTTTGACGAGCGCGTCGTGCGCGGATTTCGCGGCGTCCGAGCCGCGCATGAGCAGGCCGAGCGCGGCCCAGCAGCGGATGCCGCTGTCCGCATCCGCGAGCGCGGCGATGAGCGCGGGCGTGGCGTCCGGCGCGAGCGAGGAGGCGCTGTCGGCGATGTCGTAGAGCTTCGGGAAATCCAGCTTCCCGGCGTCGCGCGCGAAGTCGTATGGCGACGCGCCCGCGCTGCGGTGGTGCATCTCGCCCTCGGGCAGCAGGCCCACATCGAGGATGCTCTTCGCGTGCTCGCGGAGCGCGGCGCGGAGTTTTTCCAGCACGGCGCGATGCTCCGGCAGCGCGGCGAGGTTGCGGACCTCGTCGCGGTCGGATTCGAGGTCGTAGAGTTCCTCGGCGGGCTTCGTTTTCCAAAAGTACGCCTGCGCCTCGTCCAGCTTGCCCTCGGCGAACATCCGCTCCCACACCGCGGTCGTCGGCGTCTGCCACATGAAATTGATGTGCTGCCCGTAGATCTTGTCGGGGCGGAAATTGCGCACGTAGGTGTAGCGCCCGTCTGTCACGCTGCGCACGCAGTCCACACGCTCATCCATGCGCCCGCGGAAGCCGAAAAGGAACGGCTGCGGCTGCGCGGCGAACTTGCCGAGAAACGCGTGGCCCTGCAGCCAGTCCGGCGGCTGCACGCCCGCGAGGCTGCACAGCGTCGGGGCGAAATCGACGAAGCTCACGAGCCGATCCGACGCGCCGCCCGCCTTGTATTCCGGGGGGCGGAGGTCCGCAAATTTCTCCGGGATGTAAACGATGAGCGGCACATGGAGGCCGCGGTTCAGCGGCCAGCGCTTGCTTCCAGGCATGCCTGAGCCGTGGTCGCCGTAGTAGAAAACGATGGTGTCCTCCGCGAGCCCGGCGTCCTCGATCTCCTTCAGCCGCGCGCCCGAGGCGGCGTCGGCCGCCGTCACCGCATCGTAGTACTGCGCCCAGTCGCGCCGCACCTCCGGCGCGTCGGGATGATACGCCGGCACGCGCACCTTTGCCGGGTCGTGGACGGCGGTGTGCGGACGTGAGCGGATTTTGCTCTCGTGGCTTTTCTCCGAGTTGAACACCGCCATGAACGGCGTGCCCTCGGGCCGGTTCTTCCAATGCGCCTTCCCGGACGATTCGTCCCAGATCTTTCCTGAAAAGGTGAGGTTGTAGTCCTCCTTCGCGTTGTTCGTGCAGTAGTAGCCGGCGTCGCGCAGGAGCTGCGGATACGCCTTTTTCCCGGCGGGAAAAGGCACGCTGCTCCTCATGTGCTCGCCGCCCGTGCTGGTCGCGTAGAGGCCGCAGATGAGCGTGGTGCGCGCGGGCGCGCAGACGGGAGCGTTCGACCAGCAGCGCTTGTAGCGGAGCCCTTTCGCGGCGAGTGCGTCGAAGGTCGGCGTGGTCGCGAAGGTGTCGCCGTAGCAGCCGACCTGCGGCCCGTGGTCCTCGTTCACGAGCCAGAGGATGTTCGGGCGTTTCTCCGCCGCGCGCGTAGGAGCGAGCGCGGAAAGGAGGACGAGGAGCGTGGCGAGTGTGCGGCGGAAGTGGGTCTTCATGGGAGGGTGGGTCACTGACCCGCGGCAGCCTTCTGATCGCGCTTCACTTTCGTGAAGTCGAATTCCAGCGGCTGAGGCTTGTCTGTCGAGAGCGGCAGCGTGTCCCCGGCGAGTTTTTGCTCGGCTTCGAGGCGCTCCGTCAGGCGCTTCACGTCGTCGGCGTGCTTCGGATCGGCGGCGAGATCGTGCATTTCACTGGGATCGGCGCGCAGGTCAAAGAGCTGCGTCTTGTTCACCTGCGGATAGACGATGAGCTTCCAGCGGTCGTCGCGCACGGCGCGTTGCGTTTTCGTGTAGGCGGTCAGCAGCACGTCCCGATGCGTGTCCGCGCGGCCGGCGAGTATCGGCGCGAGGCTGCGGCCCTCGCTGCCCTCCGGCGGCTCGATCCCGGCGAGCGCGCCGAGCGTGGGGAAGATGTCGAGGAGGTAGCAGAGCGCGTCCGACTTTTTCCCGGCAGGGATGCCCGGCCCGGACATGATGAGCGGCGCGCGCATCGAGTGCTCGTAGAGGTTCTGCTTTCCGAAAAGGCCGTGGCTGCCGATGGCGAGGCCGTGGTCGCTGGCAAAGACGATGAGCGTATTCTCCGCCTGCCCGCTCGCATCGAGCGCGGCGAGGATGCGCCCGATCTGCGCGTCCATGAATTCGATCGCCGCATAGTAGTCCGCGAGATGCTGGCGCACGATCTCCGGCGTGCGCGGCCAGGGCGCCAGTTCCTCGTCGCGGATGATAAGCGCGCCGTTGTTGAAGGGATGCTGCGGAAGGAAATTTGCCGGCAGAGGGGGCGGCGCTGCGTTGTATTTGTCGTGGTACTCCTGCGGCGCGATGCGCGGGTCGTGAGGGAGATTGAAAGGCACGTAGCAGAGGAAAGGATGCGCGCCCTTTTGCCGCTGCAAAAACTCCGCCGCCGCGTCGGCAAAGAGCTTCACCGAGTGCTCGCCGCTGATGCGCTTGTTTTCAAACTCGTGCGCCGCCGAGATGTCCTGGAGCGGCAGCTTGTTCGGCGTGCCCATGCCGCCGAGGAAGATCGCCTTCCCCTCCTGAAAGCAGCGCCGCGCCGACGGTCCGCCGTTGTGCCACTTGCCGGTCATGAAGGTGGCGTAGCCCGCCTTCGCAAACATCTCGGGCCACGTCGTCTGGCCGGCGAGGTTTTCCTTGATGCGGAACAGCGTGCGCCCCGTCATCAGCATCGCGCGCGACGGCACGCACACCGCGCCCTGCTGCGCGCCCATGCAGTAGGCGCGCGTGAAGGCCGTCCCCCGCCCCGCGAGCCGGTCGAGATTCGGAGTGCGGATGTTCGCATTGCCGAGCGCGGCGATGGTGTCAGCCCGCTGATCGTCGCTGAAAAGGAAAAGGACGTTCGGCTTCCGCGCGTCATCCGCAGCGGCGGGGCGCGCGAAAAGACAGACGGCGGCAAGCGTGACCAGCAGGGGGCGGAACATGCCGGCTACGAAAGACGATTACGGCGCGACTTCCCAGACCTTTACATCGTCGAGCAGCAGCGACTCGCCGCGGGTGACGAAGCGGTAGCCGGTCTTGTCCACATCCAGCGCGGGATCGCCCGCCTCCACCTTCGCTCCGTTGTCCGTCTGCACCGTCACCTTCGCACCCTTCATTTCCACGAGCATCGTATGCCACTCGCCCGGCGCGAATTTCGCCGCGGCACGTCCCATCGCCGCACCCTTGCTGGCTTCGTCCTTCTTATCCTTGTCCTTGTTCACCACCAGCGCACCGGGCGAAACGATCACGCGGAATAGGTGCCCCTTTGCGTGGTTGAAGCTGAGCTGGAAAACTTTCGCGCCATCCATCTTGAAGGAAAACCGGATCATCGAATCGCGCCGCGGCACACCGAGCGCCAGCACCGCGGCGTGCATGTCCGACACCTTTTCCTTGCCGATGATCGCGCCGTCTTTCACCCGCCAGTCCCCCTTTGGCATCGCCCACGGCTTCTCCAGCCCGCCGCTCTCAAACGCCGACTCAAAGGCGATCTTTCCCGGTGTGGCGAGCGCCGGCTTGAGGTCGGCGTCTTTCGCCGCAAAGGCGAGGTTCGCGGTGAAAGTGAAGGCGGTCAGGGCAATGAGTTTGGATTTCATGGGTGGTGGGATTTTTGAAACACGGGTAGCGAAGCAGTAACAGCGCGAGAATCCTGTTTTTGGACTCGCATTGATTTACGCGATGCTGCCCGCCCGCCCACATCCCTTCCTCTTTGCCTTCGTGGATCCCGCAGAATCCCCGCCCCCGGTCTCCGTGACGCGATGCGCTACGCGCGCCGGCGGCGGAGTCCGAGGATGCCCGCCATCCCGGTCAGCAGCAGTCCGAGTGAGCCCGGCTCCGGCACGACGGCCGGCGCGAAGCCGGAGAATGAAGGCGGGGCTCCGAAGGTAACCACTCCGCCCGCGCCAATATTCAGGGCCGCGAGTGTCTGGCTCGCGCCGAAATTGGTGGCCGCGTTCGCATTGACCGTGGCCGTGCCGCCGGTGAATGAGCTGTTCACGTTCGTCGTTCCACCGCTGGTGGTCAGCGTGGAGTAACTCTGCGCGCCGGAGAGGGTCGTGGTCCCCGCGCCGACCTTCGTCACTGCAAACGCGCCTGTGATGCCGCCGGTCACATTCAGCGTGCCTGCGCCGCCGATGCTTGTGTCCGCGATCATGGTGACCGCTCCGCCGACCGTGCCGGTGCCTGCGCCGGTGATAAGCGCGCCCGTCGCGCCGACTCCGGTCCCGCTCACGCTGATGGCTTCCGTGCCGATGTTTGCCCGCACATCCAGCGCCGCCCCGCTGGCGACGGTCGTGCCCGCGGCCGTGGTCCCGAGCGCGCTAGCGCTGGCCGCCACAAGGGTGCCGGCGCTCACCGTGGTGTCGCCGGTGTACGTATTCGCGCCGCCGAGTGTCAGCTTGTTTGCGCCGAGCTTTTTGAGCCCGAGCACATTGCCCCCGGCATTGGTGTCGGTGATTGCGCCATTGTGGACGAAGTCGCCCCCCGCCGTGTCGAGCGCTGCAAACGACCCGAAGGCGAACCCCGTGGAAGCCGTGCCCAGCGCAAGGATCGAGCTTACGTCCGCGGTGGTGAACTGGCCCGCGCCACCCACATTCAGTCCGAGCGTGGCCGCCGTATTGACGCTGATATTCGCAGCGGTCCAGCTTCCCGTGTTGGCGTTGTAGAGGGAGGTGCGAAGCCCGAACTGCAGCATCCCGGACAGCACGGAGGTCGCGCCCGTGTAGGTGTTCGCATTGGTCAGCGTCAGGCTTCCGTTACCCGATTTGGTGAGGTTGCCAATGGCCGCCGGGTTCGTGCCGGTTTCGTCTCCGATGCTTCCGTTAAAGGTCGTCGAGGCATGGTTTTCGCCGACGGTCAGCGTCGTCGGAGTGCCGCCCACGGCATCGCCCAAAACTACGCCGGCCGTGCCCGCACCGCTGCCGGCGAGGGAGGCTATCGAGGGAAAGAAACTGCTGAAGCGAACTGTCGCGCTCGTGGCCACCACCGGATTGATGGTGAGCCCGCCGATGGCGGAAGTATTGAGTCCCAGTGCGGTGTCTGAGGTGGAAATCAGCGTGCCCAGCGAGACGATGGTGGGGGCGGTGTAGATGTTGTTTCCCGAGAGCGTGAGCGAACCAGTGCCGACCTTTGTGATCCCGGTCGTCGTGGCGGCAAATCCGCCGTTGGCAATCGTCCCGGCAAAGACCGTGTCCAGGCTCTTCGCGCCGATCGTGTAAACAAGCGCGGTGGCATTGTTTGACGAGCCGCCGAGATAGGTCGCCGCGCCGCCGCTGAGCGCGCCGAGATTGATGGCCGTCGCGGCGTTGCGCACGCTCATGCCCCCGACAGTCCCGAGGTCGAAGGTGGCTGAATTGCTGCCTGCGGTGCCGTTGAGTCGGAAAGTGCCACCCGCGCCCACGTTGACGATCGAGCCGGTGAAACCGGTCATGTCTCCGCGCAGATCCACGTTCGCACCGGTGATCGTCACGCTTAGCGTTCCCGCGCCGCTCACGGTGTTCAGTGCGCTCACGCCGCCGCCGTCGCCGCTCAGCAGGCCGTTGGTGCCATTGACCACGAGCACCTGCGCCAGGTTGCGCGCACCGAGATTCAGGATTGCTGAGTTATTCAGCGTCACGCTGCCCGTGCCCAGCGCTGCCGAGGATCCGGCGCTGGTCACCACGAGGGTGCCGTCGTCCACTTTGGTCCCCCCGCTGTAGCTGCTGGTCCCCGAGCTGAGGGTCAGCGCGCCGGCACCGATCTTGTGAAGCACGCCGCCGCCCGCGATCGCCCCGCCCACCGTCACCGCGTTGCCATTCGTGTCCAAAACGCCGGTGCCGCTGGTGAGCGACACGCCACGGTTTGCAGCGAGAGTGAAAGCCCCGAGCGCCAGCAGGGTCGCGCTGTTGCCAGCGCCTGGATCGAATCGGAGATTCGTCACCGCCGCACCGGGCACCGCGCCGAGACCGGTGTCCGCGCTGATCGCGAGCGTGCCGGTCTTGATGACGCTGGTTCCCGTAAATGTATTCCCGGCGGCCAGCGTCAGCCTGCCGAGCCCCTGCTTCGTCACCCCACCCGCACCCGCACCGCCGACCGAAGCCGCATAGCTCACGTCGTTGCCATTGGTATCGATCACGGCCTGGCCCGCGAAGGTCACCGCGCGAGTGGAAAGGTCGTCTGTGTTTCCCGCCGCGTAGCGCAGCGTGCCGCCGCCAAAGATGATCGCCCCGGTCGTGCCGAGCGCTCCGGCCACCGCGTCGAGCGTCCCGCCAGTGATCGAGGTGCCGCCGGTGTAACTGTTGGCCGTGCTCAGAACGAGGGTGCCATTGCCCGCCTTGGTGAGCGAGCCGCCGCCATTCACCGCACCGGAAACCGTCAGCGTGTCGGCAGCATTGGTCACGCCGATCGCAGTGTTTGACGTCAGCGTCACCGGCGCGCTGATCAGGTGGCTGCCGGAGGTCACATCGACGTTCACCGCGCCCGCGCCGTTGTTCAGCGTCAGCGTGCCGCTCGCTCCCTGCGCGATCGTGTAGGCATTCGCGTTGGAAAAAGTCATCGCCCCGACCGTCTGGTTTCCGTCCAGCGTCACGGTGCGCGGGGCGAGGATGGCGCCGCCGAAATTGGCGGTGTCCCCAGCGAACTGCGGCACCACGGCCGGCGTCCAGTTGCCAGCCGTCCCCCAACTCCCATTCGCATTCACACCCCATGCCGAGACCTGCGCGGAGGTGCCGCTGATCGACAGCGTCACAAACTTGTTCACCGTGTCGTTTCCAAATGTGTAGGTCAGTCCGCCGATGCCGCCGCTGACGACCGAGAAAGCGCCGACGCCTGTGCCCTGAATCGCGCCAACGTATTGGAAAAGGTTGAACGTGGTGCCCGTCGCGCCCACAGCCGCACCCGAGAGGGCAAAGCCGCCGCCATTGATCGTCAGCCCGTTGCTGCCGGTCACATTCACGAAATCCGCGCTGCCCGCCGAGGCGAGGGTGAAATTCATCACGGAATTCACCGCGAGCGTCACCGTGTCGAGCGTGAGCGTGCCCACGGTCGAGGACGTGCCGGGGGTCAGGTTCCCTCCGGTCCCGATCGTCACGCCGCCGACCACGCTGCCATTGCCGGTGAGCGTCTTTGTCGATCCCACGCTCAGGCCTCCGGCGACCGCCGTCACATCCAGCGTCGCCGTGCTGCCGACGGTCACCGTCGGCGAGGCATTGATGTTCGTCTTCACGACGAGCATGCCGCCATTCACCGTCGTATTGCCCGTGTAAGCCGTATTGAGAAGCGTGAGCGTACTGGAACCCGCCTTGGTCAGGTTCAGTGCGCCGCCGCCGGCGCCGTCCTGGATCGTACCGGCAAACGTGGTCGAAACGCTGCCATTGACCGTGAAGGTCGCCGCCGCGCCCGAGGCATTCTGGACGATCGCCGTGCCGGAGGAGTCCGCGCTGGAAGTCAGCGACGCGACCGTCGCGTCGTTCCCGCCGAGATTCAGCGAGCCGTTTTGAAAGATGAAGGTGGGTGAGGCGCCTCCGAGCGTCTGGGAAGTGCCGCCAAAGTTCAGCGCGACGGGTGTCGCCGTATTGAGCGCATTGGCATTGCCGAGGATCACGGTGCCTCCATTGATCGTGAGGTCTCCGGTGAAGGTGTTGGCAGTGTTTGGTGACAACCTGAGGCTCCCGACACCGCTCTTGGTCAAACCGATCGCGCCTGTGGAATTGATGATGTTCGATCCGATCGTCATTACCCCCGCCGCGTTGCCGTTGTTCTGGATCACGATGAGATCCGCCCCGTTGTTGCTGGTCAGGTTATTGTTGTTAATCGCCACGGCGTTCGCGCCGACCGTCGTGGTTTCCAAAATGCCGCCCGTCGCCACGGTCAGGTCGCCGGCCGTGTTGACCGTGTACGCGCCGGCGGTGTTGAAGCGCAGCGAGTTGACCGTCATTGCCGCGGGTGTGGAGGTGCCGATGGCCGCATCGACGTTCGTGGCAGCCGCGAAACCCGCATTGTAGGCCGCCAGCCCGGTGATCGCCGCCGAATTGAGCCCGGTGCTCGCGCTCACGGCCCATGTATTGCCATTCAACGTCGCGTAGCCGCCGAGGATCGTCGCGCTGCCGCCGGTGAAGCTGGCGTTTGCGGTCATCACGTTGAGCGTTCCATCCGCAGCGCCGATTCGGATATTGGACGAGCCGCCAGACGGGCGGTTTTGAAAGTCGATGCTTGATCCGCCGTTCCGCGTCACGGCGCCGAGATTCAAAACGTAAGTGGTGCTGGTGTTCCGATAGACCGCCAGATGCGAGGCTCCGGCATTCAGCAGGAGACCGTTGAACGTCTGGGTGTTCGGGCTGCCAGCCACGCCATCCATGATCAGGTCACCGCCGGCGAGAACGAGGCGGGAGCTTGCGGAGATGACATTGGTGTTCGTCCCGCCCGCCTGGCCAAAGTTCAGCTCGATGATCCCGCCTTTGATCGTGGTGTCGCCGGTATAGGTGTTCGCGCCCGTCAGGCGCAGCACGTTTGGCCCGTTGAGCAGGCTGGCGGTCGCCATGATCCCCGCCACCTGATTGGCCACAATCGGAGACACCTTTGTCAGGCCGACCGTGCCGGTCGTGTTCCGGATCACTCCGGAAAAGCTGTCGATGTTCGTATAGGTGCCGCTCGCCGCATTCACTCCTCCGACTCCGCTGCCGACCGTCAGCGTCACGTTTCCGCCGGCGCTGACATTGTCGATGACGCCGCCGGCGAGCGCCGCGCCGTTATTGATAAACGCCACGCCGAGGTTGTTCCCATTCAGGTCGATCGTCGCGCCATTGGTCAGGTTGACCTGGCTTTTCCCGAGCGCCGACGCATTGCCGATCTTCACGATGCCCGCGGTGATATTCGTCGTGCCCGTGTAGGTATTCGTCCCCGAGATCGTCCACGTCCCGGTGGCGGACTTTGTCACGCCGAACGCCGGCGCGCCGGTGATGCTCCCACTCAGCACGCCGTCGCCGGCGCCCGTGATCGCCAGCGTCATGGCGCCTGTTCCGCCCGCCGCATTGGCCAGGGCCACATTGCCGCTCAAGGTCAGCGTCTGCGCCGCGACCGAGTTGGAAATCGTCCACGTCGTCGCCGTCGCGCCGGAGCCGCGGGTCAGCGAAATCGCCCGGTTGCTCGATCCGCCCGCGACTCCGGAGAAAACGAACGTCGCATTCGGCAGCGTGGTGTTTTGCCCCATGAGGATCGTCGTCCCGGCGCCGATAGCCGAGGCGCTCCCGCTATTGGCGATCGAACTCGCGTTGATCGTGCCGGTCGCGATGTTCAGGTTGCCGGTGAAAGAGTTTGCGGCATTCGTAAGGAACAGCGTCCCCGCATCGGTGTGGCTGACCGTGCCGGTGGCGTTGGAATTGGAGATAACCCCCGACTGCGTGATGTCGCCCGCGCCGCGGAAAATGATATTGGTCGAGCCGCCCGTGATGCCCCCGGTGAGGGTCAGCGCGCCAAAGCCGCTGTTGTTGATCGTCACGCCCGCCGCCGCGTTGGTCAGATTGATCACGCGGTTGGTGGATGAACCCGCTCCCGTGTAGAGCAGCGTCCCCGCGAGATCGATGGTTCCATTCGCGACAGTGGTCGGCGCGCCCAGGGCGCTGCCGCCGGCACCCACGTCGCCGATCGAATTGAAGCTCAATGTCCCCGCGCTGACCGTCGTCTTTCCCGCGAAGGAATTGAACCCGGACAGCGTCAGCGTGCCAGCCCCGGTCTTCATCAGCGCGATCGTGCCCGCGGTGTTATCGATGTTGGAGCTGAAGATCGTATTGCCCGCGCCGCCGACGGTGAGCGTCTTTGTGCCCGTCGTCGTACTGTCGATCACGCCGAGGAAGGTCAGCGTCTGCCCGCCTGCGACACTGTTATTTGTAAAACTGAACGCCTGATCCCCGGCGACATCCCCCAGCCTGACGTTCGCGGCGATGACTTCGCTGGCGGTGACCGTGGCGGCCACCGTCACGGCTCCGCCTGCATTCAGCGTGAGCGTGTCGGCCGCCGAACCAAGCGTGTACGCCGCAGCGGCCGCCGTGTCGAAAGCGACAGTGTTCAGCGTGATGTTACCGAGTGTCAGCGTCGTGTTCGCGCTCGCGGCGTTGAATGTCGCCGTATCGCCGGTCCCGGGGATATTGCCACCCAGCCAGTTCAGCGTATTCGCCCAGAGCGCATCCGCGCCGCCGGTCCAGGTATCACTGGTCGCGCGCCCGGCAGGACTCAGCGCGAGCATCGCCAGTGCGATCGAGCCGCAGCAGATCAGCGGTGTGCGCCGACGGCGGGACGGAGCGGGCAGGATGTGGGGGCAGGCTGTAGGGATGTGAGGAGATTTCATACGGGGAGGCACTCGGAGAACACTCTCCAAGCGCTCCGACGCTAAACCGCCCTTTCGGCAGCTCCAATTAACCCAAAGGGGTTAATTTTATCGCTACCCCACCGGCCCGCGCCCGCCGCTCGCGTCGCGGAATTTCATCGCCGCCTCCGTCCGCGAATGGACGTGCAGCTTGTCGTAAATCCGCCGCAGATGCACACGCACCGTCTCCACGCTGAGACCCAGCCGGTCGGCGATTTCCTTGTTTGCCAGCCCCTGCGAGAGCAGCTCTAGGATTTCGGTTTCACGCTTGGAAAGACGCGCCGCTTCCTCGCTCGGCTTTGGCTGGCGGTGAAAGGCCTCGACGACCCTCCGCGCGATCTCGGCGCTCATCGGCGCGCCGCCCGTGCGCACCTCCGCGATGGCGCGGCGCACCTCGTCGGGAGAGGACCGCTTCAGCAGATAGCCGCACGCGCCGGCCTTGAGCGCGTCGAAGATTTTTTCGTGGTCGCGATAGACCGTGACCATGATGACGAGCAGGTCGGGCAGCATCTGCTTGAGCCGCGCGGTGGTCTCGATGCCGGTGATGCCGGGCATGTGGATGTCCATGAGCACCACGTCCGGCCGGAAGGCGGGCACCTTTTCCAGCGCCTCCTCACCACTCCGCCACACGCCCACGCACGAGCAGTCCGGCGCGCTCTCGACGATGCGGCGCAGGCTCGCGCCGACGACGGCGTTGTCTTCGACGATGGCGACCGTGGTCATTGGCTGGGGAGTGGGAGGCGAAGATGCACCCGCGTCCCCTCGCCGTCGATACTCTCGATGCGGCACTCGCCGCCGAGCGCGGCCATGCGCTCGCGGAGATTGCGCACGCCGTCGCCGCCGGAGTGCGCGGCCGGGTCAAAGCCGCGGCCGTGATCCTCGACGGTGAGGAGCAGGCTCGCGCCGTCGAGCCGCAGGCGCAGCCAGACTTCGCGCGCGCCGGAGTGTTTCACCGCATTGTGCAGCGCCTCTCGGACGGCGAGGAAAAGGCCGTGCCGCCGCTCCGCATCGAGCGCCAGCCGCGGCAGGTCGCGCTCCATGTCGAGCCGCAGCGCCATGCCCGAGGAGGTGAGAAACTCGCCGGCAAACGCCGCGAGGTAATCCGCCAGCGAGGCCAGCGTGTCGTGCCGCGGATTCACGGCCCACACGATCTCGTCGAGCGCGCCGACGATCGCCCGCGCCTTGCCGGCGATCTGCTGGAGCGGCTCGCGCACGGGTTCGAGCGGCGCGTTTTCCTCGGCGGTGATTGCGGCCAGCATGGAGATCTCCGTGAGGCTCGCGCCGAGGTCGTCGTGCAAATCCCGCGCGATCCGCGCCCGCTCGGACTCCCGCGCGCTGCGCAGCTCGATCAGCGCGAGCCGGCGCTTCATCCGCCCGCGGGCGATGCCCCAGCCGATGCCGCCCGCCGCGGCGACGGCCAGCACGGCGGCGAGCGCGAGAAACCATGCCGTCTCCCAAATGTGCGGGAGCACGGTCACCGCGAGAGTCGCGCCGGTTTCGTTCCAGACGCCGTCGTTGTTCGCCGCCTGCACCTCGAAACGGTACCGGCCCGGCGGCACCGCCTCGTAGGCGATCGTGCGCTGCGTCCCGAGATCACGCCACTGGGCTTCCAGCCCCACGATCCGCGAGCGAAAATGCACGCGCTCGGGCGCTGAGAAGCTCAGCCCCGCGTAGCGAAACTCCAAGCGCGTGCGGCCCGGCCCAGTTTTCACCGCGCCGCCTGCCAGGCTCAGCGGCTGGTCGTTCGCGCGCAGTTCCTCGATGATGACCGGCGGCGGCACGGGATTCGTCACGATCGCATCCGGGCGGATGCGGACGATCCCGTTGACCGTGGGAAAGCGCAGCTCTCCATCCTGCGCCCGCCATCCCGCGGGCTGAAATCCGCCGGTGCATTCGCGCGTGAGCAGTCCGTCCGAGCGGTCGAGCTGGAGCCATCGCGCCGTCGTCCGCCGGCGCTCCTCGATCTCGCGCAGCTCGGCCTTGCTCACGCGGAAAATCCCGGCCAGCGAACCGAGCCACAAGTACCCTGCGCCGTCATCGAGCACGCAGGTGAGCCGCGGATCGGGCAATCCCTCGCGGGCCGCGAAGCCCGTGAAACGCCCGTCCCGCCAATGATACAGCCCGCCGCCGAGCGTCGCCGCCCAGACCGAGCCATCCGCCTCCGGGAGCAGCGCCAGCACAGCCCGCCCGCCGGGAGCGAACGCACCTCCGAGCCGGACGAACCCGCTTTCACCTCCGCGAAACACCTCGCCGTCGTGCGTGCCGACCCACACCGCGCCCGCCGCGCCCGCGGCCAGCGCTGAGACGCTCGCTCCGCCAAATCCCTCGGCCTCGCCAACGCGCGAGACTTTCCCGGAAGCGAGCACCGCCAGCCCTTGCGAGCCGCCGAACCACATCCGCCCGTCCGCATCCTCGACGATCGCCATGACCTTGCTCGGCAGTGAAACGGGATCGAATGCCGGCACGAAT
>JANOBH010000080.1:0-36442 GCA_031411535.1 Chthoniobacter sp.
GAGATTGAAGACGCGCCGCCGGCCGGTGCGCGTGTCGCGGAAGACGATTTCGTACCAGCCCTGCATGCGCTCCGGCAGGTAGCTCCTGCGCCCGACGCGCAGGGGACGGTGTTCGAGGACGCGGTGGATCACCCGCTCATACTCCGAGCGCGGCAGCGTGCGCACGGAGTGCCGGTCCCAGTCGATGATGCGGCCCACGTCCTCATAGCGCGGCGGACGCTCCGGGAAATCGAGCAGCGAGCGCGCCCGCCCATCGAGCACCGCCAGCAGATGCTCCATGCAGTCCCCGCTGGTCACGGCCCCGATGTCTTCGAGAAAAGGCGTCGCGATTTCCCGGGCGATCGCGCGCAGGCTCATCGTGCGCCCGTCGGCGGTGAGCCAGTCGCTGGCATTCGGATCGGCGGCGAAAGGGTTGCGCGGGAAGCAGTCGAAGCGCGCGAGAAATCCTTTCCGCGACGTGTGCCGGCGCGGCTTGAATCCCGCGATCACCGGCACCCGCCGCCGCGCCATCTCCGCGAGGCCGTGATCGGGCCAGCGCAGCACGCCGAGGATGATCCCCGTCGCGAGCGAAGCCGCGGCGATCATCAGGTCGGGATCGGGCGTGAAATCCACGGTCACCTCCACGCGGTCCCCGCGCGGGCGCACGCCCACGCCCGTGCTCATCCGGTTCGCCGCGAGCAGCATCACCGGCACATGCAGGATGCACGTCAGCAGCCGCGCATACTGCCGCATGCCGGCCTCGGTCAGGCCGCGATCCGGCGGCGTGGAGACATTGAAGTGCGTGGAAAATCCCTCCAGCCGCGCGACGGAGCCCGTGCGCCTTTCCCACGCATCCAGCTCGCCCCGCAGATACCGGATCTGATCCCAGAGCGACCGCCCCGCGCGCACGCAGCAACCCGGCTCGATCTCGATGATCGGCGTCGCGACCTCGATCACCCCGGTGTCGAAATAGATCGCGCCGCCCGATGGCAGGTGAAAGGACCGGCCCGCGCGCGGGATCATGCGCTCGCGCACGATGCGCTGCGGAGTCCCGAAGACAGCCTCCGGGCGCTGCTTCCTGCCATCCACAAACAGCGTGAACTCCGCCTCGAAACCAATGACCGGCCAGCGCGGCTGAATCTCCGCGGATCGCTTCCGGCTTTTGGCAGTGGGAGCCATACGATGAATCTAACGCGCCTCGTCGCAACCGCGAGGCACGCAGATTACATGGCCGATGTCGAGATGGAGATGGTCGTCGGACTCGTCCGGCCCGTGGCCGAAAGGCTTCGCGAAAACGCCGGGCGCGAGCGACTCGCCGATGCGCGCGTATTTCCCGATGCTCTTTTCGTCGTCCAGAAACGTGTCGCCGATCCTGTAGATATTCGCCGCCGCTGCCCACATATGGGGGCTGGCGTGCCGCGAGTGCGCATGCGCCGGCGAGCGGTAGCCGCCATTCGTCGCGATGAAAACCGGCGCGCCCACCCGCTCGCGGAAGCTCTGCAAAAAGCACCCCAGCACCGCCACCGCGCACGGCACGTAATGCGGAAACGTATTCAGCAGCACGTCGGCCTCGCGGCAATCGACCGTCATCAGTTCGGCGAAGGTGAAATTGGCCGCGAGAGGCTGCTCCTTCGCCTGCTCCCACGTCTCGATTTCGTAAAAGAAACGCGGGAGAAAATGCGTGCGTCCCCCGGCGTCCGTCATCGCCTCGCCCGGCCGCAGCAGCCCGCGCACGTCGGCGGGCAGCGTCAGTCCATCGACGGCTTTGAGCGGCTCGCTCATGACGCTTTCAGCGCCTCCCAGATCGCGCGGGAAATCTCCGCCACCGCCCCGCTGCGCCCCTCCACGCTCGCCGGCATCTCGGCCAGGATGGCGAGCACGTATGGCTTGTGGCCGGGTGGAAAAACGATGCCTGCATCGTGGCAGACGGTGGAGATTTCACCCGTCTTGTGCGCCACGCGCGCGCCTTTTGGCAACCCCTCGGGGATCATGCTGTTGAATTCCTGGGCGAGCAGGATGTCGAGCATCTGCTCCCGCGTTTCCTGCCGGAAAAAATCGCCCTCGCACAGCAGCCGGAACAGCCCGGCCAGGCCGCACGCCGTGACTTCGTTGCTGATTCCCGCCTCAAAGGCGCGCGTATCCTCGACGCCGCGCGCGACCGTCACGCCTTCGATTTTCGCCTCGTCGAGGACGCGGCGCACAGTGTCCAGCCCGATGAAATCCAGCAGCAGATTCGTCGCGAGATTGCTGCTCCGCGTAATCATTGCGCGGGCAAGCTCCCGGATGCGCAGGGAGCGGCCCAGCCGCCGGTGGACCTCGCTGTCGCCGTCCCGGTTTGCCGCCACCCGGAAGACCTCGCCGCCGACGAGACTGCGAAAGCGGTTGCGCACATGCAGCGTGTCGCCGAGCCGGATGCGGCCCTCTTCCGCCAGCTTGTAGATCGTCACGAGGAGCGCCACTTTCATCGTGCTTGCGGCGTGAAAAACCCGCCCGCCATCAAGCGCGAACTCGGCACCGCTTTCGTAGTCATGCAGCGCCACGCCCACGGCGTCGAACTTCGCGGCCTCCGCGATTTTACCGATGCGCTCCGCTAGCGCCGGGTCGTTCATCTTGCTCCTCCGCCGTCTGGTCCCGCCGCTACGGAGCCTTCGCCGCGGGCGCGGGCTTTGGCTTGGTGGTCATCTCGAAGTCGTCGGTGCGGAACGGCGTGACCGGCAGGCCGTCGTTGCTGGCGAGGTTGCAGACCGGATTGTCCGCCCACGCGTAGCGGACGGCAACGGGCTGGGCGACGGCGTCGGCTGTCACCTCGACCTTGTCCTTGCCGATGATTTTTCCTTTCGCCGGATGCCACACCCTGTCTTCGCCGCAGGTGGCGAAACCGACCGCCTGCTCGACATCGAAAGGCCGCAGGAAGCTGCCGAAGCAGTCGATGGTGACGGTGGCCTTCGCGCCCTCGATCTGCACGCTCTTGTACTCCGGGCTGCGGTAGGGCATGGTCATGCCGTAGTCTTTCACCAGCGCCCAGCGGACGACGCGCGCGGCGACGTCGTGCTTGTTCCGCGGATGGATGTCCCGCCCCTCGCCGAGGTCGATGATCACGGCCTGGCCGGTGTTCGGGAGCCGCATGGTTTTCGTCTGCGTCTCGCGCAGCTCCGCCCACGAGCTTTCTCCCGGCGAGGCGGCCTCGGCGCGGAAATCGGCGAGCTGGACCCAGTAGAAAGGGAAGTCGCCCTGCGCCTGTTCCTTGCGCCATTGCTCGATGAGGAAGGGGAAGAGATCGGCGTGTTCGTAGGCGCGGCCGGTATTGCTCTCCCCCTGGTACCAGATCACGCCCTTGATGCCGTAGCCGAGGGTCGGGTTGACGATCCCGTTGAAGATATTGCCGGGGCGGGAATTGCCGGCGAGCCAGGCGGCGGGCGCCTGCGGTGCGCGCGGCGCGGGCTTGCCCTCCGCCTTCGCTTTTTCCGCAGCTGCCTTGTGACGCTCCACGGCGGCGGTGTAATCCTCCTTCGCTTTCTCCGTCTGCATCTCGGCTTCCTTTTTCGCGGTCGCGTCCATGAGCGGCTTGAAACGCGGATCGCTTTCGAGCGAGCTGCGCCGCACCCATGCCTCCGCAGCGGAGCCGCCCCACGAGTTGTCGATCAGCCCCACGGGCACGCCGACGATCTGATGGATGTAGCGGCCGAAGAGAAATCCAACCGCACTGAAGCTGGAGGCGGAGTCTTTGGCCGACGGCTTCCACGAACCTTTGAAATCGGTTTTCAACTCCTGCGTACCGACTTGCGGGACTTTGATCAGGCGGAGATTTGGCAGCGTCGAGGCGGCGGCTTCGAGGTCGCCGTTCCAGTCCTGATTGAGCGTGAAGCCCATGTTCGACTGGCCGGAGCACATCCACACCTCGCCCACGAGCACGTCCTGGATTTCCTGTTTCGTCGTCCCGGCGATCACGATCGTCTGCGGCTGCGCATTGGCCGGCACGGCATCGAGCTTCACCGTCCACTTTCCGTCGGCGCCAGCCTCGGCGGACTGGGTCTGCCCGGCGAAAGTGACGGTGACCTTCGTCCCCGGCGTGTCCCAGCCCCAGATGGGATTGGCCTGCTTCTGCTGGAGCACCATGTGGTCGCTGATGATCGCGGGCAGCTTCAGCTCGGCGCGGAGCGTGGGGGCGAAAGCCAGCGCGAGGGAGACGGCGAGGAGGGCGGGGAGTTGTTTCATTGGGAGAAGGGGAGTGTGGAGAAAGCCGAGGCGCGCGGCAATGGAGATGGCGAAAGGCGCGCGCGCATTCTGAAACCTAAACACCCGTGTCATCCTGAGCGGAGTTCCGTTTGGCTTTGCAAACGGAACGCAGTCGAAGGACCCCGGCATTCACGGGCGGTGTCTCACGGAATCGCCGGGGTCCTTCGACTGCGCTCCGCCCGCCTTCCCGCCTCCGCTCCGCTCAGGATGACACGCGCCTGCCATTCGTCTCTCCCCTCGCGGGGCGCGCGCATTCTGTTACCTTCCGGCACCCCCGTTCGGAGGACGTCTTATGATCCATCGTCGTTCGTTTCTCAAATCCAGCGGCAGCGCTGGCGCGCTCGCTTTCCTCGGCAATCTCGGCTTTCTCTCGAAACTCCCCGCCGTGTCCGCAGCGGAGGCGGCGCTGGAGCCGCGGATGGTCCGGTTTCATCCCGACATCGAGCCGCTGGTGAGGCTGCTGGAGGACACGCCGCGCGAGCGCGTGCTGGAGGAGGTAGCGGCGCGGATCCGGCGCGGACTGAGCTATCGCGAGGTGCTGGCGGCGCTTCTGCTGGCGGGTGTCCGCGACATTCAGCCACGGCCGGTCGGCTTCAAATTCCACGCGGTGCTCGTGGTGAACTCGGCGCATCTCGCCAGCCTCGCCTCGCCCGACAGCGACCGCTGGCTGCCGATCTTCTGGGCTATCGATCAGTTCAAAAGCTCGCAGGCGGCCGATGTGCGGGAGGGGGATTGGACGATGGGGCCGGTGGATGAGGCGAAGGTCCCGCCGGGGCACCGCGCGCGGCAGGCATTCATCGAGGCGATGGACGGATGGGACGAGGACGCGGCGGACGCGGCGGTGACGGGGTTCGCACGCGCGGTGGGGGCGGACGAGTTGTTCGAGGTGTTCTGCCGCTACGGCGCGCGCGATTTCCGCGACATCGGGCACAAGGCGATCTATGTGGCGAACAGCTTCCGCACGCTGGAGGTGATCGGCTGGCATCACGCCGAGCCGGTGCTGCGCTCGCTGGCCTACGCGCTGCTCGACCGCTCGGGTGCGAAGGAAAATCCGGCCACGGCGGACATGGCGGCGGACCGCCCGTTTCGCGAAAACGTCGTCCTCGTGAAAGAGCTGCGCGAAGACTGGCTTGCCGGCAAACCAAGCGCGGAGGCCAGCGCGGAGCTGATGGGCGCGCTTCGCACCGGTGGCCCGTCCGACACGAGCAGGACGACGCTCGCGCTGCTGAACGGCGGCGCGTCGCCGCAGTCGGTTTTCGACGCGCTCTACCAGGGCGCGGGCGAGCTGCTGATGCAGGCGCCGGGCATCCTTTCGCTGCACGCAATGACATTTACCAATGCGATGCAGTACGCGTGGCGCCGGACGCAGAGCGACGAGACACGCCGCCTGCTGCTGCTGCAAAACGCGGCGTTTCTCCCGCTCTTTCGCGGCAACCGGCAGGACAGCGGAGTGCACATCGATACGCTGGAACCGCTCGCGACCGAGGCGAAAGGCAACGAGGCGGTCGCGGAGATTTTTGCCGAGATGAGCAGGGACCGCCTCGTGGCTGCGCGCAAGATTCTCGGCTACCTGGGCAGCGGGGCGAGCGCGCAACCGTTCGCGGATGCTGCGCGCAGGCTGATCTTCCTCAAGGGAAGCAACGCGCACGACTACAAGTTCAGCTCGGCGGTGCTCGAAGACGCCGAGCGTCTCGCGCCGCCGTGGCGCGACCGCCTGCTCGCCGCGAGCGCCTTTTACCTGAAAGGCTCCGGCGACACGGACAACGCGCTGGTCAAGCGCACGCGCGCCGCGCTCGGCGCGTAAAGGCGGCGCACGCGTCCGCGGCGAGGCTTACTTTTTCACGCCACGCAGGTGCTCGTCGAACCAGTCGGCCATGATGACCATGTCCTGCCCCTGGCTCCCCCAGCCGTGCGCCGCGCCCGGCTTCGGGATCAGCTTCGCGGTGGCGCCGGCTTCGGTGGAGCGTTTCACGAAACTCTCGGACTGCTGGATCGGCACGAGCTTGTCCGCGTCGCCGTGGAAGATGAGCGTGGGCGGGAGCTGCGCGGTGATGAAGTAAATCGGCGACACCTTCCTGCCGAGCTTCTGCCGGCCTTCAGCCGTGTCGGATTCCGCGCCGAATGCGCCTTTGTAATTGGCGAGGATGCCGACTCCGACTGCGTCCTCGCCGGGCGTCCCGTAGTTGAGGAAATCGGTCGGCGGATAAAAGCACGCGACGGCCTGCACGGCGCTGCTCTCTCGGTCCACCGGGTCTTTCGCGTCCGCCTTTCCCGCTCCGCCCTGCGTGGCCATCGTGAGCGAAAGATGCCCGCCCGCGCTGCCGCCGGTGATGCCGAGCTTGTCGGGATTCACGCCCCACTTCGCGGCGTTGTGCCGGATGAAGCGGATGGCGCGGTGAATGTCCTGCGTGAGCTCCGGGATGATGAACTTCGGCTGGCAGCCGTGGCAGACTGCGAAGACGGTGAAACCCCGATCGAGGTAGGGCGCGTAGCCTTTCGGATTGATGGAGTCGTGATTGGAATACCAGCCGCCGCTGATCATCGAGACGATGCCGAAGCCGTTCGGTTTGGCGGGCTGGATGACATCGAGTGTGAGCGCGACGCCAAACTTGCGGCCGTACACGACGTCCTCCGTGCGGGTGAATTCGGCGGGTGTCTGGGCGCGTGCTGGAACGAGACCGGCGAGCAGCACGAGCGCGAGGAGGCGGGGGAGTAGGTTCATGGGCGGGAGGTCGGTGCGCACACCGAAACAGAAGCATGCCGGGTTGCGCAAGGCTGGGCGGGCGGTTTGCCGGCTGCCGGCGGGATGTCCGGAAAACGGGAGAGATTTATATTTGGACGCAGAGGCGCAAAGCTCTCGGAGTTTCTCATTCTTAGGTTGAACGCTCCGCGCCCTCTGCGCCTTTGCGTCTTGGCGTTACAAAAAATCAAGCTAACTGCCTCGTAGTGGCTAAACTCGCGTCCTACTTTTTCCCGTGAAACCTTTTCGCAATCTCGCCCAGACCCGCACCCCGGATGGCTCGACCTTTTCGCTCCATGAGCACGACGGCGAGTATTTCCTGAAGCTCAACGGGCGCCAGCTCATGAGCACGACATCCACGACTTCCGAGCTGCTGCTCGCGGAGCTGCCGTGCCAGGGGCTGCGCGGTCGCGCGGATACGTGCGTGCTGATCGGCGGCCTCGGCCTGGGCTACAGCCTCCAGCGCGTGTTGGAGCTGGTGGGGCAGCACGCCACGGTGCAGGTCGCGGAGCTGCTGCCGGAGGTCGTGCAGTGGAACCGCGAGTTCCTCCGCGGAGTGAACGGCGTGCTGCTCGATGACCCGCGCGTCGAGGTCATCACGGGCGATGTTTTCGACGTCATCCGCAAGGCCGGTGAGGCGCGCTACGACGCGATCCTGCTCGATGTGGACAACGGGCCGACCTCTTTCGTGCAGCCGAAAAATTTCCGACTCTACGGCGGCCACGGCTTCGGGCTCATCGCCCGCGCGCTCAAGCCCATCGGCAAGGTCGCGTTCTGGTCCGCGTGCGCCGAGCCGTACTTCGTCAGCAGGCTCTCGCATGCCGGATTCAAGGCCGAGGCCTTCCCTGCCAAAGCCCATGAGCGGGCCAAGCGCGAGGCCCATGTCATCTACGTGGCCGAGCGCGCGTCTGCCGGCGAGAAAAGGCAGGTGCAGCCGCGCAGCACCGGATCCGCCGGGGGGCGCCGCGCGGCGAAAGGGTAGCTCGCGACCGCGTCATGCCGGCACTCGCAACTTGCCGGCAATTCTACTGAGGAACGGAATTACGGAATTTTGCCAAATGACGGAATGGAGATGCCTGCAGGAAATTCCGTCATTTGGCAAAATTCCGTCATTCCGTCTCACTCCGACTGTCAGTTTTTTTGAGAGACCGAACTAGTCATTGCGCTCGAAGCGCATCTTGAAGCACGGGTCGCAGATGGCGTGCTGGTGGAGATCGGGCAGGCCCTGGCCGCAGCGGCGGCACCGGCGCACGCTCTTTTTCTTGAGCGAGTTCGAGATGAACTGGTTTGTCGCCGACGAGACGGAGATCGCCTCTTCGATGTCCGGGAAAAGCTCGGGCATCCGATGGTGCATCCAGCGGTAGGCGGCGAGCAGGCGCACGCTGCCCTCGGCGTTTTGGAGCTGGACGGCGGAGGTCGTGCCGGCCTGCGCGGTGAAGCGCTGCCCGCGCGGCATCGGCGACGGCACCTCCTCCGCGACCGCGGCGACCCACTGCCGCCAGGTCCGCATGTGCTCGCCGCTCCGCGTGTCCACGGGGCACGCGCAGAGCGCGAACTGCGTGGTGAGCGAGAGGCTGAAATCGCCGATCTGGCTGGCGAGGTCGCGCATGGAGGAGACGTCGGCTTTCGAGAAAAGATCGGTGTCGCCGGGCAGCGCGGCGAAGCAGTCGAGGAGCGACGCGAGATCGTTGCGCCCGGTTTCCTGCGCGAGGAAATCGAGCATCTTCATGTGCGGCGCGATCGGCGCGATGACCGGGAGCGGCTCCGCTTCGGACGCCATCGCCGCGCGGATGTGGGCGAGGTCGCGGCGGTTCAGCGCGGTGACGGTGCCGGTCTCGTGCATGCCGAAGCGGCCCGCGCGGCCCGCGATCTGGCGGATGGAGGAGTCGCTGAGCGTGATGTCCTTTTCGCCGTCCCACTTTGTCAGCGTGGTGAAAACGATCGTCTTCACCGGGAGATTCAGGCCCATGCCGATGGCGTCGGTGGCGGAGACGATCCGCGCCTCGCCCGCGGCGAAACGGCGTGCTTCCTCGCGGCGCACCTCGGGTGCGAGTGCGCCGTAGATGGCCGCGCACTCGGAGGTGCCGAGCGTCTGTTTCCACGCGAGCACGTCGCGGCGCGAGAAGGAGATGAAAGCGGTGCCGTCCTCCGGCTTCGTGTCGGACGCGAGCGGGTGCTCGGCGACCTCCAGCGGGGTCAGTCGCTCGGTGCGCTGCACGTCGAAGTCTTCGCCGAGCCGCGAGGCGATCTCGCGCAGCACGTTCTCCGCGTCCGGCGAGCCGACGAAGATCACGAGCTTCGCGTTCACTCCCACGATCGCCTGCGTCCACGCCCAGCCGCGGTCCTTGTCGGCGATCATCTGCACCTCGTCGATGATCGCCACGTCATACTCCGCGTCGGTCGCGAGCATCTCGATCGTCGAGGAAACATGCCGCGCCTCTGGATCGGGAAAGCGCTCCTCGCCGGTGATGAGCGAGCACGGCACGCCCGCCGCGCGCATGCGGTCCCAGAACTCCGCCGCCATCAGCCGCAGCGGCGCGAGATACACGCCGGACTTCGCTGCGGCGAGGTGCTGGAATGCGGCGTAAGTCTTCCCGGAATTCGTCGGCCCCGCGATGAGCAGGAGCTGGCGCCCGCGCGCCCGTGCGCCGGGAAATGTCTCGTGGAAACGGTGCAGCGCGATGCCCTCGGCCATGCGGTGATTCGCGGCGCGGAGCGAAAGCTCGCGCACGATCCGCGAGGAGCGGTCGATCAACTGCCGCACCGAGAGATAGCCGTCGAGTTTCCGCAGTTCCTCGGTGATGTCCTGCTCGGTCAGCCTGTCCCGGTGCTCCGCGACTGCCTGCTCGATCCGCGGGATCTGCGCGGCGATCTCCGCCCGGATGGCGGGAGCGCGCCGGCCTGAATCGGCGGAAAGCTGGCTGAGCTTTTGCGCCAGCACGTCCGCGCGCTTCGGCCGGTTCAGCGGGAGGATCTCGTAGATCGTCAGCGCGAATTCATGCCCGGCGATCACCGCCTTCTCGGCGACCTCCGCGACGACCATCGTCACGTCTCTCTCGCAAAACAGCCCGAGCCCCGCGGCCTCGGGCAGCTCCGCGATGTCGTCCCACATGTCGCGCAGCCACGATTTGAAAATGGAGCGGCCGCTGCGGTGCGGTGCGGGGGCGAGGCCCTCGTCCGCGCGGCGCTGATTGAGCCAGGCGTCGAACTCGGGCCGTGAAAAACTGGAGGAGCGCCGGTCTAGGTCCGGCATGGGTGCGTTGCTGATATGCGTGGAAATGTGGCCGCGTCCTGGATTGGACGGGCGCGCACTCTAGCGCATCCGGGCTGTTTCTCCAGTCAGCAAATTCGACCGTCTGTCATCCTGAGCGGAGTTCCGTCGCGGGCGAAGGCGGGGCGGAATGGAGTCGAAGGACCCCGGCGATTCCGTGAGACACCGCCCGTGAATGCCGGGGTTCTTCGACTGCGCTCCGCCCGCTTTTCCGCCTACGCTTCGCTCAGGATGACACCGCTTTTTCCACCCGCGCGGGGCTGCCTTTGTAGTCCGCGGTCGCCGATGTCAGGCCGCTCGCGAGGCACGCTGGGCAGAGGCGCGTGTCCGCGTTTTCGCGTTCCGTTTCCTCCGCGAGCAGGAAGAGCACATGACACGGATCGTGCAGGCAGTTGGCGAAACGGTTCGTCGCCCGGCCGGTGTGCGCGCAGGCGCCGATCGGCACGAGCGCCTCGTCCACGCGCACTGTCATGCGCTGGTCAAAGACGAAGCACTCGCCCAGCCAGTGCGCGTTTCCGAACTGCTCCTGATACGTGACGATGCCGCCGTGGAGCTGGAAGACATTCGTGAAACCGCGGCTGCGGAAAAGCGCCGACGCCTTCTCGCAGCGAATCCCGCCGGTGCAGTACATCAGCACCTTGCGGTCTTTCATCGCGTCCAGCTTCTCGACGAAGTCCGGCAGTTCGCGGAAGTGGCCGATGTCGCAAGCGATGGCGCCTTCGAATTTTCCCGCGGTCGATTCGTAGCGGTTGCGCACGTCCACGACGACCACCTCCGGGTCTTCCTCGATCACGCGCTTCCACTCCGCGGGGCTGAGGTGATTGTCCTGATCGGGCACCAGCGGTCCCGCGCCGAGCGTCACGATTTCCGGTCGCACCTTCACCACGAGCTTCGGGAAAGTGCTCGCGTCACCCGCGCTCACCTTTATCCCGATGTCGGCAAACCGTGCGTCGGCCCGCAGCGCGGCGACATACTTCTCCACCGCTTCGCGCGGTCCGGCGAGCGTGCCGTTGATGCCTTCGCTCGCGATCAGCACGCGCCCCTTCAGCCCGAGTTCCGCGCACAGCGACCGCTGCGCATTCGCGAAAACTTCCGGGTCGGTGATGACGACGTACTTGTAGAAAAGGATGACGGGATATGCGGCGGACATGGGCGCGGGACTGATAGCGCAGCGGACGTGCGATGCAATGCGCTCGATGCCCTGTGCGTTGAGCGGGAAGGTCGGGCGCGGGAGCGCCCTGTGGTCGCGCAGGAGCGCTCGGCTCCGAGCGTCATCCTGCGGAGCCGAGCGCTCCTGCGCGTCATTCGCGGCGCTCCCGCGCCCGAATCATCGAAAACACCGGAGAACCCTCACCGCCAGATCTCACTGTCTCTCACAGCGCCTTTACGTCGATCCACGTCGTCACCGGTTCGGCGTCTTTGCCGGTGCGCGCGGTGATCGTGTGGCGTCCGGCGCGGAGCTGGGCGCGGTTGTTTTCGATCGGCAGCGAATCGCTCGACCAGGCGACAGCGTCGGCGGCCTCGGCGCGCAGGGGAATCCACTGGCTTTCCGCCGGGATGTCGGGATCGAGAAAGTAGGTCGCGCCGGGCGGCGGCTGGAGGATGCGGGCGGCGCGCGGATCGGCACCCGCGGCGACGAGTGTGCCGAGGCTGTTCTGTGGGCTCGCGAGCCACGGGAGATATTCCGGCGGCAGACGGACGGCTCCGCTGGCGTTGTAGTCGCTGTCGCGCTCGGGCTCGGGCGCGCGGCGGAATTTCTCCATGACAGCGCCGGGGCGGTCGGCTGCGACTTGATGGCCGGTGAGCGGGTGGACCGTGTGGCTCTCGATCTCCGGCGGCGTGGCGAACCATGTCGTGCCCGCGGTTTTGCGGAGATGCTCGAAGATCTGATGCATCACCGGAGCCGCGCCGGTCACGCCGGTGATGCCCTGCATCGGCTTGCCGTCGGGATTGCCGACCCACACGGCGACGGTGAACTCGGGCGTGTAGCCGACGGTCCAGTTGTCGCGGTAGTCGGAGCTGGTGCCGGTCTTGCAGGCGACGGGAAAGTCGAACGCGAGATGCGACTGGAGGCCGAACGAAGCGGCGCGCGCGGAGTTGTCGGCGAGCATGTCGGCGAGCAGAAACGCGGCGTTTGCATCGAAGACGCGCCGGCCAGGATCGCGCGCGCCGCTTTCGCGGAGCAGCAGGCGGTAAGGGCGGAAGACGCCGAGCCGCGCGAGCGTGGCGTAGGCGTTGGCGAGTTCGAGCAGGCGCACTTCGCCGTTCCCGAGCGTGAGGCCGAGCCCGTAGTATTCGGGCGGATGATCGAGCGTGGTGACGCCGCACTGCCGCAGCGAGCGGTGCAGCACCTCCGGGCCGCCCGCGAGCTGCAGCGTGCGGATGGCGGCGACGTTCATCGAATTGCCGAGCGCGGCGCGCAGGCTGACGGGGCCGTGGAAGCGGTGGTTGTAGTTGTTCGGCCGGTAAAGTCCGTCCGGCGTCGTGAAAGACGTGGGGACATCGGGCACGATCGTCGCCGGTTCGGCGCCGCGTTCGAGGGCGAGGAGGTAGGTGAAAGGTTTCACCGCCGAGCCGGGCGAGCGCACCATCCACGCGCCATTGATCTGCCCTGCGCCCGCCTCGAAGTAGTCGCCCGAGCCCGCGAGCGCGAGCACGTCGCCGGTCGCGTTGTCGAGCACCACGGCCGCTCCGCTGCCTGCGTTTTTGTCGGCGATCTTCGCGAGATTTTCCGCGAGGCACTCCGCCACCACGCGGTTCAGGCTCAGGTCCAGCGTCGTGCGGATTTCTCCGCCGCCCGGCGCGATCAGGCCGGGGCGCTGGAGCAGCAGATCGACAAAGTGCGGCGCCTCGAATGCGCGTCCCGCCGGGCGCAGTTCCAGCGGCTCGGCCTCGGCGCGCGCAAACGCCGCGAAATCGAGCGCGCCATTTGCCGCCATGCGGCGCAGCACCCACTGCTGCCGCTCGCGCGCCGCCGCGAAATCCGTGCGCGGATTCAGCCTGCCCGGCGCACGCGGCAGCGCGGCGAGGAATGCGGCCTCGGCGGCGCTGAGATCGGCCGGCGGCTTGCCAAAGTAGTGGCGGCTCGCGGAGGCGATGCCGGTCTGGAGGTTCCCGTATTCCAGCCGGTTCAGGTATTCGGTGAGGATGCGCTCCTTGCTCCACCGGCGCTCCAGGCAGAGCGCGAGCCAGATCTCGGCGAGCTTGCGCGGGACGGTGCGCGGTGCGGGCGCGGCGAGCTTGATGAGCTGCTGGCTGATCGTCGAAGCGCCGGAGGTCGGCGCTGCGCCGCGCACCGCATTTGAGATCGCGCGGCCAGTGGCGACCAGGTCCACGCCGCGGTGGCTGTGAAAGCGCTTGTCCTCCGCGCTGAGCGTGGCGGCGATAAGGGCGGGCGAGATTTCCGCGAGCGCGCAGCGCTGCGAGTAGCGCTGCTCGTCCACGAGGAGCAACCGCAGCGGGCGGCCGGCGCGGTCGAGGAATTCCGTGCTGACTGGCTGGCCGCTTTCCAGCGAAGCGGGCAGCGGGGTGATCCGCAGCACGACGAAGATCGCCGCGCCGGAGATGAGGATCGCGAGCGCGGTGCGGCGCAGGCGGCGCGGCCAGGGGGATTTTGGCCTAACAGGCTGTGAATTAGGTCGTTGGAGTTTCTCCTCGTCGAGGGACTGGCGCAGGAGCGCCAGGTCCGGCGCGCAGGAGCGCTTGGCTCCGAGGGGGACCAGCGGAGCCGAGCGCTCCTGCGCCCGGCCTGTTCGACTTATTTCACCGGCTCTCGGATTGGGCGTGGAGTCTTTCACGCGAAGGCGAGGAGGGGGAAGGGAGCGGAGCAAAAAAACGGGGTCATTCTGAACGGAGTCCCCGGCGGGCGAAGGCGGGCGGGGACGGAGTGAAGAATCGCTGACTGTACGCGGGCGGAGGCGGTTTGGTGGGATGTGCGCGCCATCACTCCCGCCGCCTCCGCCCGTTTGCTTTCAGCGATTGCCCCGCAGTCCCGCAGGCGTCTCGCGGACTCGGCTCTTCGCTGCGTTCCGGTCGCAAAGCCTCCCGGAACTCCACTCAGAATGACGGCGTGTTTTTGGATGGGGCCACCGCGCTCTTCCGCCGCGCGTTTGCGCGTTTGCGTGGGCTTTCTCATCACTTCGCGGCGCGGCTCGTGAGCCGCGCGGTCTCGCTGAGGCCGAAGCGTTCGGGGCGGTACATCTCCTCCACTTTCGTCGCCGGGGCGGTCACGCTGCCGGCGGTGCGGACGCGCGCGAGGTAGCTGAATGTGTATGCGCCCGCGGCGAGATGATCGCAGAAGTAGAGCACGCGATCCGCGCGGACCTCGCGGTAGTCCGACTGCCAGAAATCCTGCGCGGCAGCGCCAGCCTGCTGCGTGCGGAATTCGGGGTTGAGCGCCTCCAGGATCGCCGGCAGCGGATCGTCGATGGCCACGAAGTGCCCAGGCCGCGTGGTTTCCACGCGCAGCGTGACGACGACGCGATCCCCCACCTGCAGGTCCGCCGCGTCCGCGAGCGAGCCGTCGGCGGCGATCTTGCGATAGCTGCGCGAAACGGCGTAGCCGCGATCCTGCCGCGGCTGCTCGGCGACGGGCGGACGCACGATGAAGCGCGCCTCGCCGTAGAGCGGCGCGCGCGCGGGATTCGCCACGGCCAGCGCGCCGAGCGGCTGGGCGGCGTCGAAGGAAAAGCCGCTCGTTTCGGAGAGTTTTTTCTTCGTGAGCTGGAATGGCACGGCGCGCCCGTTGTGCGCGAGCGTGCCGGCCACGGGCTTTACCTCGCGCTCGACCAGCGTGAAATAGCGCGAGAGCGCGAGCAGCGCCCACGCGTTTTCCTGCGTGGTTCGCCAGTGGCCGCCCGCGCGTGAGGCCAGCAGCTCTTTCGTCAGTCGTCCGACTTCGCGGTGCTTCGGTTTGAGCCGCGTCCACGCCATCAGCCCGATGGCGCGTTCGCGCGTGGCGCTGCCAAACCACGACGCGGCTTCCGGCGCGGGGACCTCGGGATTGAGCAGCCCTTCGGCAAAGCCGGGAGCGCCTTTCGACTCGATGATCGCTAGCGCGAGCAGCGCGCGCCCTTCGTGCGTCAGTTCGCTGCGGCGGGCGGCAAGTTTTTCGTAGTACGCCGGCTCGGGCCGCCCGGCGCTCGCGAGCGCGAAGACCGCCAGCGCGAACTGGTCGAGTTCGTCGCCGACGCGCACTTTGTCGATCTCGCGCAGCTCCTGGCTGAGGTAGCGGAGCAGGCGGTCCCAGCCGCCCGGCATCGGGAAATCCTGCTTCGCCAGTTCGCCGAATGCGACCGCCGCCCATGCGCTCGGGAAGAGGCTGTCCTCGCGTCCGCCGGGCCAGTAGGCGAGCCCGCCGGACGGCGTTTGCAGCGCGAAAACCTTCTCCATCCCGGCGGCGATCGTCTTCCGCACGTCGCCCGGATTTGCGCCGAAATCGCCGAGGACCGGGCCGAAGTTTTTGATCACGATCCACGGGATGAGGCTGGAGACGAGCTGCTCGGCGCAGCCATACGGGTAGGTGAGGAGCTGGTTCGCGCTCTCGCCGAGCGTCGCGAGCCGCGTGTTCGCGAGCGTCACGGCGACCGCGCCCTCGCCTTCGAGCAACTGCGGGTTCACGCCTGCGAGCAGGTCATTCGCCTTTTCATCCAACTCGGTGAGGTAAGTCTCGCGCAGCACCGGCACGGGGGAGCCGACCTTGAGCGTGCTCACGAGTCCGTCGCGGAATTCCTCGCCATTCAGCGCGAGGCGGGCCGACCACTTCCAAGTCGCGTCGCCCATTTTCACGAGCTTCACGGGGAAGTCCACGGTGCGCGTCTCGTCCTTTTTCATGGCGAAGCTCGCGGTGAGCGCGGCGCCTGCGGCCTGCGCGGTGCCGTCGAGTTCGAGCGAAACTTCCGCAGTGCCTGATGCGCCGGTTTCATTGCGTACGACGGCGCGCGCGAGGAGTTCGTCGCCCACATTTGCGACCTGTCCGAGCGCGGAGAGCAGCATGAACGGCTGGCGGATGCCGACGGCGGATTCGGCGGAGCCAAAGCGGTCGTCGCCCGCATGCGCGACGGCCACGAGGCGGTAGCGCGTGAGCGCGTCCGGCGCGGTGAAGCGCGGCTTCACGCGCCCCTCGCGATCCGTCCGCAGCGCGGGCAGCCACGCCGCGGTGCCGGGGAAGTCGCGGCGCAGTTTCAGCGAAGGCCCCTCGATGCCGCCGCCGCCGATGAGGTAGCCTTTGTTCGCATACGTGAGGTCGGACGGGTCCTCCGGCAGCAGCTCGAAAAGCGTGAGGCCGGTGCGGACATTGAGCGGCGACAGCTCGTCGAAAATGCGGCCGGGCTGCGGGCGCTCGTAGCCGGTGAGCGCGAGGATGCCGTCGTCCACGGCGAAGAACGTGACCTCCGCATCCGCCACGGGCGCGCCCTGCGCGTCGAGCACGAGCACCTCGGTCTCCACCTCCTCGCCGGGCTGCACGTCGAGCCGCGCGGGCGTGACGGCGACGTGGAGGCGGGTCATCGGATTCGCGATGCGCAGCCGGCAGACGCCGTAGCGGAAGTCGGCGGTCTTGAATTTCCGCGTGCTCTGCTCGGCGCCGCGCAGCAGCACCACGGAGACGAAGACATTCGGCGCGTCGGCGGAGGTGAGCGGGATTTCGATCGTGGGCGCGTTGCCCTCCAGCTTCACGCGCATCGAGCGCAGGATGCTCTCGCCGCGCTCCACGGTGATCCACGCATCGCCGGAGATCGGCGTTTTCAAAAGGATGCGCGCGGTGTCGCCGGCGCGGTATTCCGTCTTGTCGGCCTTGAGATCGATCTGGGCGGGGTTGCGGTAGTCCCACGCCATCGCCTCGTTGCCGGAGACGGTGAAGCTGTAGCTCGCGCGCGCCGTGCGGCCCGCCTCGTCCTGCGCGGTGAGGCGCAGCAGGTATTCGCCCGCCGCGCCGGGCTTGAAGCGCGCGGTCTCGCCATCGGGCGCGCGCCACACCCCGTCTTCGCGCACGGGCACGAGTGTCGCGCCGTCCGCGGTCGCGATCACTTTCTCGCGCGTCTCGGTGTGAAAGGACACGGCCTTTCCCGCCGCCTGCACGCGCACCGTCTCGTACTCGATGCGCACGAGTTCGGCCTTTACCGCGACGGGCGCGGGCATCGGCGTGCCGTCGGCGCGCACGGCGACGGCCGCGGCGGCGATCTCCTCCGCGTGGCCTATGACGCGCCGGTCGGACTCGGCGATGCCGATGTAAAATGACGACGACTCGCGCGAGAACCCGCGGCTTTCCGAGACCGTCTGCTGGTTCTGATCCGTGACCTCGATGGTGAGCAGGCCGCGAAAGCGCTCGCCCGCCATGCGCGGCAATTGCGGCTCGATCGTCGCGGTGGGCGCGAGTTTCCACTCGCCGCGCAGCGTCAGGTTTTTCTGCTCGGGCGCGCCTTCGTCGCCGAAGACGAAGCCGCCAAAGCCCGATGCGGAGAACCGCTCGGGCACATACTGGAGCGTCCACTGCACGCGCGCGTCGGCGACAGGCGAGCCGAAGAAATAGTTCGCGGAGACTTCGGCGGCGACCTTCTGGTCGGGTGCGAACCGCTCCGGCATGGCGATGCGCGTCTCGAACGCGTTCGGCTGAAACTCCTGCACCTGGAATGATTCGTAGAGTTCGCCGCTGGCCTCGCCGGGTTTGGCGGCGGCGAATCCCGCATTCAGACGGAAGCTGCCGACCTTGCCGGGCGGCAGCTCGAATGACGTGTCGAACGCGCCGCGCCCGTCGGTGCGCACCTTGATCTCCTGCGAGCCGCTTTCGCGCGGGTAGTGCAGCGTGACGACGCCGTCCTTCGCCGGGTCGAGCTTCACGCCGCGGTCTGTGACGCGGCGCACGATGCCCTTCACGCGCACCGTTTCACCGGGCCGGTAGAGCGGACGGTCGGTGAAAAGCAGTCCGCGCAGGCGCGGCTTCGCGGTCTCCTCCACGCTCCAGCCCGAGTAGTAGATCGGCAGATTGAAGCGCGACATCGGCAGCTCCTCCGCCTCCTCACCCATGCGCATCGCATGCACGTCGCCGGCCTTGCGGACGACGAGCCAGCCGATCTCGCTTTTCAACGGAAGCGAGACCGCGCCGTCCGCGTCCGTCGAGGAGGAGGCGAGCACGGCGGTTAGGTCATTCTTCAGCATCGCCACGCTCGCGCCCGCGAGCGGCTGGCCGGTGGCGAGCGAGAAAACCGTGGTGTGCAAACGGCGGTCGGCCTGTTTCCAAAGGATGCCGAGGTCGGTGAGCTGGATGAGCGCCTGCGCGGCGGGGCGCGACTGCCCGGCGGCGGCTTCCGCGAGCGGGCGGCCCTCGACGGTCAGGAAAATGAGGCCGGCCTTTTGTCCGCCGAGCAGCTCGGTCCAGTCCACGACGGTCTCCTGCCGCGCGTCGAGCACCGCGCCCGGCAGCTCCACGGTGCGCTCGGCGAGCGGCGCGGCTTTGATGAGGCCGGCGGGGATCTGGCGGTAGGGCTCGTGCGTGCCGTTTTCCGCCTCGGGATCGTCCTTTGAGTATTTCTTGAACGCCTCTATCGCCTGCGGCGCATTCTCCGGCGCGACGAGCCGCGCGGTGATGCGGACGCTTTGCAGATTCACCGCGCGGATGGGGAATTTGCGGTCGCCGCCGCGGAGCTGGTCGGCGGTGATCGCAGGCAGATAGATGCGCGGCTTCACCGGCGCGAAGCGGAACGTGCGCGTGCGCTCGCCGCTGAACGGCTGCCCGGACTCGGTGATGAGCGCGGGGTCGATCTCGAGCTTGTATTCCGTGCCGCGCTCGAAATCGCCGCGGATGGTGAACTCCTGCCACGTCTCCTCGTACCGCAGATTCGGCGGCGCGGGCGTGATGCGGAAAAACTTCCCCGCCGTCTCCGGCTTCACGTCGGGCGCGAGTTCCTGGGTGAACTTCAGCACGAGGCTGCGGCCGGAGTTGAGATAGCTCGCGGCCTCCATCGTCTTCAGGGTGAAAGGCGTCACGCGCCCGAGCACGGTCGTGCGCTGCCCGGCGATTCTGTGCCCGCCTTCGCGCGACTCGATGCCGGGCTTCATCTCCAGCCGCCAGAGCGGGCCGGGCGCCAGCGGTGCGGCGGGGCTGATGATGAGGCGGTTCGGGCGCGGGGGCGGGTCGCCGTCGTCGTCGTCGGCCTGCTCTTTTCGGTCCGGCTGATGCGCGAGCCGCCAGCGCGCGTTCCAGTCCTCGGCTTCGGAGGGGATGTGGAAATAGTCGCGCGTGGTCGCGTAGCGCACGGTCGCGGGGACGCGCTGTCCGTCGTCTGCCACGAACTCGAAAGCCTTCTCCGCGCCCGCGGTTTTCACGTCCAGATTGAAGGCGATCTTCAGCTCCGGCAGGTACGGCACGTCCGCGTCATTGCCGCCCTCGATGACCGGTACGGAAATGCGAAACGGCGGCGTCTTCAGCACCCGAGAAAAGTCCGCCGCAAGCGCCGCGCCGCTGGAATCCGCGAGGCCGGCGCGGAGCGTGACGCGGTAGTCGGTGCCGAGCGCGGGCACGCCCGACGGCAGATAGACGCCGCTGCGCGTGCTGAGCCAGGTAAAGCGCCCCGGCAGCGCCGGAGTGAAGACGAGCGGCGAGTCCGCGGCCGGCGCGCCGACCTGCTCCCGCGCGACCATTGGCCGGGCGAAGCGCACCTCGATCGTCCCCGCCGGATCGAGCGACGTGCCCTCGGGGAGCAGTTCGACTTCCGGCGGCTTCGCGGCGAAGGCCGCGGCGGTGAGGGTGGCGACGACTCCCAACAGACAAAGGATTTTCATAGGACCGGAGAACGGGGTTTGAGCGGTGCGGATGCACGCTAGCAGGCGGCGCGGAAAGGCCATAGCGGGATGTGCTGATGGCGGCGCAGCGATGCGCTCTCGGTTCGCCGGTCGCCCCGCGCAGACCGGAGGAGGAGAAAGGGGGTTTGGGGACGCCGGCTGCTCGCGGGGAACTAAAAACTCAAATCAGCGAGTCATCCTGAGCGGAGTTCCGTTTGGCTTTGCAAACGGAACGCAGTCGAAGGACCCCGGCGATTGCGTGCGACACTGCCCCTGAACGCGCGGGGTCCTTCGACTGCGCTTCGCAAAGCCTCCGCTCCGCTCAGGATGACACGCCTGTTTGAGGTTTGACGCACCTTCGCGTGGCAAGATTTCGGTTTCAGATTTCGGCGCGAGGGATTAGAACGTCCGCCCTTTCGCGCGCCTGCCGCACAGCGGGCGCGCGGTCTTTTTCACCGAACACCCAACCAACCACACACCGCACCATGTCCGCCAAGCTCTTCATTCCAGGCCCCGTCGAGGTCTCCGCCAAAACTTTCGCCGCCATGACGCAGCCGATGATCGGGCACCGGAGCGGGGATTTTAAAAAGCTCTACGCTTCGATCCATCCGCGGTTGCAGGAGCTGTTCGGGACGACGCAGCCGGTGTTTCTTTCCACGTCGAGCGCGTGGGGCGTGATGGAGGGATCGGTGCGCAATCTCGTGGGCTCGGGCCAGGTGCTGAACTGCATGTGCGGCGCGTTTTCGGACAAGTGGCTCGATGTTTCCAAGAAGTGCGGGAAGGACGCGGTGGGCTTGCAGGTGGAGTGGGGCCAGCCGGTGCGCGGGGAGCAGATTCGCGAACAGTTGAAGGCGGGCGGTTTCGAGGCCGTCACGGTGATTCACAATGAGACCTCGACCGGCGTGATGAGCGACATCGCGGAGATCGCGGCGGCGGTGCGCGAGTTTCCCGAGGTGTGCCTGATCGTGGACAGCGTGTCGTCGTTCAGCGTGGTGCCGGTGGCGATGGATGAGCTGGGCATCGACGTCCTGCTCACCGGCTCGCAAAAGGCGCTCGCGATGCCGCCGGGACTCGCGCTTTTCTCCGCGAGCAAGAAGGCGATGGAGCGGGCGGCGACGGTGAAAGGGCGCGGCTACTATTTCGACTTCGTGGAGTTCGCGAAAAACCAGGCCGAGGACATGACGCCGAGCACGCCGAGCATTTCGCACATCTACGCGCTGCGCTCGAAGCTCGACGACATTTTCACCGAAGGCGTCGCAGCGCGTCACGCGCGCCATGCGGAGCTGAACCAGATGGTGCATGACTGGGTGGTGCGCCGGGAGCTGGATTTCTTCGCGCCCGAGGGCTTCCGCTCGAAGTCGCTGACGTGCGTGGCGAACACGCAGAACATCGACGTGGCGGCGCTCGCCGCGAACATGAAGTCGCGGCACAACATGATCATCGACGGCGGCTACGGGAAGCTGAAGGGAAAGACCTTCCGCCTTTCCAACATGGGCGACGAAACGCGCGAGACGATCGCAGAGCTGATCGCCGCGCTCGACGACTCGCTGGACGCGTAAGCGGTGTACGGAAAATCAAAATACCGGGTCATCCTGAGCGGAGTTCCGTCGCGGGCGCAGGCGGGACGGAACGCAGTCGAAGGACCCCGCGCAATCAGGGGCGGTGGTGCACGGAATCGCCGGGGTCCTTCGACTGCGCTCCGCCCGCTTTTCCGCCTCTGCTCCGCTCAGGATGACACGCGTTTTTTGAGGTTCGACACACTCTCCGAGCATCCGTGAAAGACACCATCGCCGCCATCTCGACGCCGCTGGGCGAGGGTGCCATCGCGGTGCTGCGGATGAGCGGGCCGCGCGCAGTGGAGATCGCGGGCGAGGTCTTTCGCGCGAAGACGGCAGCGGGTGCGCTGGCCGCGCGGGTGCAGCAGCGCGGGGCGATCCACGACGGCGAGCGAAAGATGGATGACGTGCTGCTCACGGTCTTCCGCACGCCGCACAGCTACACGGGCGAGGACGTGGTGGAGATCGCGTGCCACGGCGGGGTGCTGGTGACGCGGCGCATTCTGGAGCTGCTGCTGAAATGCGGGGCGCGGTCGGCGGAGCCGGGCGAATTCACGCAGCGGGCGTATCTCGGCGGGAAGATGGATCTCACGCAGGCGGAGGCGGTGATGGACCTGATCACCGCACAGACCGATCTCGCGCTGCGCGCCGCGGGCGAGCAGCTCGAAGGGCGGCTCGGCGAACGCATCCGCGTGCTGCGCGAGTGGCTGGTGGAGCTGCTGGCGCACGTCGAGGCGTACATCGACTTTCCGGAGGACGACATCGATCCCGACACCGGCGATGCCCTGTGCGCGAAACTCGACGCTGTGCGCGCGGAGACCGAGGCGCTGCTGGCCACGGCGGGGCAGGGACGGGTGCTGCGCGAGGGCGTGCGGACGGTGATCTACGGTGCGCCGAACGTGGGGAAATCCTCGCTGCTGAATCTGCTGCTCGGCTACGAACGGGCGATCGTGAGCGCGCGGCCGGGGACGACGCGGGACGTGATCGAGGAGGTCATCAGCCTGCGCGGGTATCCGCTGCGGCTCGTGGACACGGCGGGCATCCGCGAGTCATCGGACGAGATCGAGATCGAGGGCATGGCGCGCACGCGGCGGCAGGTGGAGCGGGCTGATCTGGTGCTGGAGGTCGCGGATGCGAGCGGGGCAGATGCGGAATGCGGAATGCGGAATGCGGAATGTGCCGGGAAGACGCTGCTGATCCTCAACAAGTCCGACCTCGGCGAGCATGAGAGCTGGGGCGGCGTGGTGGCGGTGCGGATTTCGTGTTTGAAAAGCGAGGGGATCGCCCGGCTCGAGGATGCGATCATCGCGCGCATCACCGGCGGGCAGGCGGCGCATCGAGACTGGTCGGTGGCGATCAATGCCCGGCACCACGCATGCCTCGCGAAGGCGCGCGATTACAGCGATGCGGCGCATCGGGCGCTGGGCGAGGCGCTGTCGCCGGAGTTCATCGCCGAGGAGCTGCGCGGCGCGCTGGATGCGGTGGGCGAGGTGGTGGGCAAGGCGGACAGCGAGGAAATCCTCGGCAAAATCTTCAGCACGTTTTGCATTGGGAAGTGAACGGCGCAGTATGGCGGCGCGGTTTCCACGCATGAACCTCTACAAAGAACTCGTCCGCCCGTTTCTCTTCCTCGCCGATCCGGAGGCGGTGCATCATTTCGCGATGGGCGCGCTGCGGGCGGCGGGGCCGCTGCTGGCGGGGATTCCGCGGCGGCATGATCCGCGGCTGGCGCGGACGGTTTTCGGCCTCACGTTTCCGAATCCGGTGGGGCTGGCGGCTGGCTTTGACAAGAATGCGGTGGCGCTGCCGGCGTGGGAGGCGATGGGGTTTGGCTTTGCGGAGGTGGGGACGATCACGGCGCGGGCGCAGCCGGGGAATCCGAAGCCGCGGATTTTCCGCGTGCCGGAGTGCGCGGGGATCATCAACCGGCTGGGCTTTAACAATGACGGATGCGACACGGTGGCGGCGCGGCTGCTGCGGCTGCGGGAGTCGGGCGGATGGCCGCGCATCCCTGTGGGGATCAATCTCGGCAAGTCGAAGGTGACGCCGCTGCAGGAGGCGACGGGGGATTATCTGCTGTCGTTTGAGCGGCTGAAAAATCTCGGTGATTACTTCGTGCTGAATGTCAGCTCGCCGAATACGCCGGGGCTGCGGCAGCTCCAGGACAAGGCGGCGCTGAATGAGCTGCTGGGGACGATCCAGGGGCGCAATGCGGGAGGGCGTCCGCTGCTGCTGAAGATCGCGCCGGATCTGGACTGGGCGGCGATCGAGGAGATCCTCGCGCTGGTGGAGGAGCACAAGCTGGCGGGGATCATCGCGACGAATACGACGATCAACCACGAGGGCGTGCCGGCGCACCGGGAGCAGCAGGGCGGGCTGAGCGGATTCCCGCTGCGGCAGCGCTCGACGGAGATCGTGCGCTTCATCGCGGGGCGGAGCCGGATTCCGATCATCGCGGTCGGGGGGATTTTCGACGGGGTGTCGGCGCAGGAGAAATTCGACGCGGGAGCGGCGCTGGTGCAGCTCTACACCGGGTTTATTTATGAGGGGCCGGGGGTGGTGGGGAAGATCTGCCGGGCGCTGCTGGCGCGGTGAGCGCAGTCCCGAACGGGATCCGGCGGGGGAATTTGTCCGCGCGCTGGACGCGGGGCGCGGCGTGCGTTTAATGCCAGGCATCATGCCAGCCATTCTCGAAGACGCCTTGATTGACAAAGTGCTCGCCGGCGAGCGCATCACGCCGGGGGACGCGCGTGAGCTTTACCACATGCCGCTGGTGGAGCTGGGCGAGCTGGCAAACCGCCGGCGCAACCTGGCGAAGCGAGCTGCGTATGACGGGCGGGGCGAGGAGATCGTGACCTACATCATCGACCGGAACATCAACTACACGAACGTCTGCAATGTGTACTGCAAGTTCTGCGCGTTTTACCGGACGGAAAAGGACCACGACCACTACGTGCTCACGCACGAGCAGCTCGACCAGAAGCTCGACGAGCTGACGGCGATCGGCGGCATCCAGATCCTGCTGCAAGGGGGGCATCATCCCTCGCTCGGGCTCGACTGGTATCTCGCGATGCTTTCCCACATCCGGGAGAAGTACCCGCACATCAATATCCACGGCTTTTCGCCGCCGGAGTTCAATCACTTCGCCGAGGTCTTCGGGATGCCGCTGCGCGAGGTGATCGCGCGCTTCAAGGACGCGGGGCTGGGGTCGATTCCTGGCGGCGGCGGGGAGATCCTCGTGGATGCTGTGCGCGACCGGATCGCGCCGCTGAAGTGCAACAGCGACCAGTGGCTGAAGGTCATGGAGATCGCGCATGAGCTGGGGCTGAAATCGAGCGCGACGATGATGTTCGGGCACGTCGAGACGCTCGACGACCGGATCGCGCATCTCGAGCGGGTGCGGGCGCAGCAGGACGCGACGGGCGGTTTCACGGCGTTCATCTGCTGGACCTTCCAGCCCGAGCACACAAAGCTGCGCGCCGAGCCTGTGGGCAGCGGGGAGTATCTGCGGATGCAGGCGCTTTCGCGCATCTACCTCGACAACATCGACAACCTGCAAAGCTCGTGGGTGACGCAGGGTCCGAAGATCGGACAGATCGCGCTGAAGTATGGGGCGAACGATTTCGGCTCCGTGATGATGGAGGAAAACGTGGTCAGCAGCGCCGGCACGAGCTTTCGACTCGCGAAGGAGCAGATCGAGGAGCTGATCCGCGACGCGGGATACGAGGCGCGGCGGCGGGATAACTGGTACCGGCTCGTGGAGTGAGGACGCGGCGCGGGCGGCGCGTTCGGATCGGGCGTTTCAAAGGCTTCGCCGGGTTGGAAAAGCCTGCTTGACGCTCTCGGCGCGAACCCCTCTTATACGCGGGTTTTCCGCCCGGAAAGAGCTTCCCAGCGGCATTCACACCCCATCACACCCATGAATTTCCGCACCTTTTTCCCGGCAGTCATCGCGCTTTCCGCCATGCTCGCCGAACCCGCCGGGCTCCTCGCGCAGGCGCCGCCTCCGTCGCTGATGCCAAATGGCGGGCCGGTGACGGCTCCGATCGTGCGGGCGGTCGAGGTGCAGTACGCGGGTGCGAGCACGGTGAGCAAGGAGAAGATCCTCGCGAACATGCGCACGCGGGTGGGGCGTCCGTATTCCGAGCAGGTCGTCGAGGAGGACATCCGCAATCTCTACGCGACGGGGAATATCTCCAACGTCCGCATCTTCGGCGAGCAGGTCCGCGACGGGGTGAAAGTGATCGTGGTGGTGCAGTCGAAATCGCAGATCACCGAGGTGGTGCTGAACGGCGTGCAGCAGGTCAAGACGACGCGCATCCGCAAGGAGATCAGCGCGAAGCCCGGCGACACGCTCAATGAGGCGAACCTCCAGGCGGACCGGGAGAAAATCTCGAAATATTACGCGGACAAGGGCTTCACGGAGGCGGACGTGAGCTACAAGACCGAGATCAATGAGAAGCTGGGCACGGCGCGCGTGACATTCACGATCAACGAAGGCGGGAAGACGGCGATCCGGTCGGTGACGTTCAGCGGAAACAGCGCGATCCCGACGAAGGATATCAAGAAGGTGGTGAAGACGCAGACGAAGGGGCTGCTGAATATTTTCACGAGCGGGGCCGGCCGGCTGAATGCGGAGCAGATCGATGCCGATGCGGCGGCGATCCGCGACCTCTACCAGAGCCGCGGCTACATGGATGCGCGAGTGGGGCAGCCGCAGGTCAGCCGCGTGGACGGCAAGGTGGACGTGGCCTTTTCGATCACCGAGGGCGAACAGTACCACGTGGGCAAGGTGACGTATGTCGGCGCGAAGGTTTTCACCCTCGATGAGATCACGCAGAACTCCAAGGTGAAGACGGGCGAGGTCTATTCCCCACAGAGCGTGAGAGCCGATGTGAAGTCGATCCAGGATCTCTACGGGACGCGCGGCTACATCGACTTCCAGGCGGGTGCGGGCACCGTGCCGGGGCCGGGCAAAACGATCAACGTGACCTTTACCCTCGACGAGGGCGTGCAGAGCTATCTCGAGCACATCCATATCTCCGGCAACACGCGGACGAAGGACAAGGTCATCCGCCGCGAGCTTCCGCTGACGCCGGGCGAGGTCTTCAACACCGTGCGGGTGGATGCCGGCAAGCAGCGGCTGATGAACCTGAACTACTTCTCAAAGGTGGACACCTATCCCGCGGACACGCTGGTCCCGGGGCGCAAGGATCTGAACGTGCTCGTGGAGGAGAAGCGCACCGGGTCGTTCAACTTCGGCGCGGGCTTCAGTTCGATCGACAACCTGCTCGGCTTCGCCGAAATCACGCAGGGCAACTTCGACATCACGCGCTGGCCCTACTTCACCGGCGGTGGCCAGAAATTCCGCCTTCGCGTGCAGTACGGAACCCGGCGCAAGGATTTCATCCTTTCGCTCACGGAGCCGTATTTCCTCGACCGCGAGATCGCGGTGGGCGGCGAGATTTTCTACCGCGAGGCGTCGTTCGTATCGGCGGTGTTTGATGAACGCCGCTACGGCTTCGATCTCTCGGCGCGCAAGCGGCTGGCCGAGTTTCTGACCGGGCGCGTCAGCTACACCCTGCAGGAGATCAGCGTGCTGAACGTCGCCAGCGATGCCTCGCAGACGATCAAGGACGAGGAGGGCAGCCGCCTGCAGAGCAAGGTTTCCACCGGCCTCACCTATGACACCCGCGACTCCGTATTCCTGACGCGGCGCGGCCATCGCGTCGATTTTTCGGCGTATGGCGCGGGCGGCTTCCTCGGGGGCGGCACGGACATCTACGGCTTCGACCTCGAAGGCTCGAAATACTTCCTGCTGCCGTTCGACACGATCCTGACATTCAATGGCGAGGTCGCTGGCGTGGACACATGGGCGGGCGGCGACCGCGTGCCGATTTTTGACCGGCTCTTCCTCGGCGGCGCAAACAACCTGCGCGGATTCAAGTTCCGCGATGTCGGGCCGAAGGACGAGAACGGCGAACCCATCGGCGGGAAGTCGCTCTGGCGTTTCACGACGGAAGTCACCGTGCCTGTGGTGGACAAGGTCCGCGCGGCGGTCTTCTACGACATCGGCTCGGTCGGTAGTAGCGCCTACAACTTTGGCGGCACCGTGAACAGCGACGTCGGTGTCGGCGTGCGGCTGGACCTGCCCATCGGCCCGGTGCGCATCGACTACGGCTTCCCGCTGCAAAAGGACCAGTTCACCAGCGGCAGCGGGCGCTTCAACTTCAACATCGGCTATCAATTTTGAACAAAGCCGGCGGCCGCGAGTCTCACGCAGTCCCAATTTGTAAAACCTATCCCAACATGAAAAAACACATCGTCCTCTCACTGCTCGCAGCCTTCCTCACCACGGCTGGTGCATCCGCGCAAAACATCAAGATCGGCACCGTGGACATGAAGAAAGTCTTCGAGTCCTACTACAAGACGAAGGACGCCGAGGCGAAGATCAACGAGGCGCGGAACAACGCGAAGAAGGAGCTCGAGGACCGCATGGACACCGCGAAGCAGACGCTCGATCAGGTCAAGAAGCTCGACGAGGAAATCGCGAAGCCGGAGCTGAGCAAGGACGCCAAGGAGCAGAAGGCCAAGGCTCGCGGCGAAAAGGCCCAGGAGCTTCAGAACATGGATCGCGAGATCCGCGAGTTTCAGCAGTCGCGTGAGAAGCAGCTCCAGGAGCAGTCGGTCCGCATGCGCGCCGGAATCGTGGAGGACATCAACAAGGTCGTCGCCGAAAAGGTGAAGGCGGAGAATTTTGACGTGGTCCTGGACAAGTCCGGCCCGAGCCTCAACGGCGTGCCGATCGTCCTCTACTCCCGCGACAGCTACGAATTCACCGACACCGTCGTCACGTCGCTGAACAAGAACAAGGGCAAGGAAGCCCCCGCCGACATCAAACCGGCCAGCGGCGACAAACCGAAGAAAATCACCCCGTAAGGAATTTGCCCGTGCCACAATACACGGTGCAGGAACTGGCCGCCCTCGTGGGCGGCCAGTTTGCTTCTGAGGCCGATGGTGCGAAAGCGATCGTCGGCGGCGCGGCGGTCGCCGACGCCGGGGAGGGGCACGTCACCTTTTTTGGCAACGCAAAATACCTGGCGCAACTGAAAGCCTCGCACGCCACGGCGGCGCTGGTCCCGCTCGACTTCAGCGAGCCCATTTCCCCGGTCGCCATCCGCGTCGAGAATCCCTCCCTCGCCTTTGCTCAGTTGCTGCAAAAGTTCGCGCCCGAGCCGATTCGCTTCGCCGCCGGCGTGCATCCCTCGGCGGTCCTCGGCACCGGCGTCGTGCTCGGGGAAAATGTCTCGATTCAGCCCTACGTCGTCATTGAGGACGGCGCTCGGATCGGCGCGAACAGCGTCCTCGGCGCGCACACCTACATCGGCCACGCGGCCAGCCTCGGGGCGGACTGCCAGCTCGCGCCACGGGTCACCGTCGGCGCGCGCTGCGTCCTGGGAAGCCGCGTCATCGTCCACAGCGGGACCGTTCTGGGCAGCGATGGCTTTGGCTTTGAGTTCTCCGACGGACGCCATGTCAAGATTCCTCAGACGGGCATCGTCCAGATCGACGACGACGTGGAGATCGGCGCGAATGTCACGATCGACCGCGCCCGGTTTGGCCGGACCTGGATTCAGGAGGGCACGAAAATCGACAACCTCGTCCAGATCGCCCACAACGTGGTCGTGGGGAAACACTGCCTGATCGTCTCGCAAGCCGGGATATCCGGGAGCACCCGGCTGGGCAATTATGTCACACTTGCCGGCCAGGTCGGCGTCGTGGGCCACATCGAGATCGGAGACGGGACGATCGTGGCCGCCCAGAGTGGAGTCAGTAAAAGCATCGGTCCAAAACAGGTGGTTTTCGGCTATCCGGCCATGCCGCTCAGAGAGAGCAAGGAGCAATTGGCCCGGATCGGCCGCCTCCCGAAGCTCTACGAGCGGGTGAAGAAGCTGGAGCAGATTGTCGCGCCCCTGCCGAAATCTTCGCCTCCGGAGAGCTAATTCTTGTGGGAAACGCGAGGGACTTCTAACGTCCGGCAGCTTTCGCTGTCCAATCCGCGCCATGGCCACCCGCAAACGCACCGCCACCCGTCCGAAACCCGCGGCCAGAGCCCCGCGACGCGCGGTGCGTCCGCCTAAGCGCAAGGCATGCACTCCGCGCTATCCGCTGCAGCGCCAGTTCGACCTCGAGGAGGCTCAGGGAAAGTGGTTCAACCTCCGCGCCATCTTCGACAAGATGAACGCCCGGTACTTTCGCAACCGCATCCGCGACTACCGCATCGTCTGGGGGCGCAAGCGCCGCGAGCGTCCGCGCGAGACCGTCGTCTTCGGCACGATCCAGGAAGACGACCGCCTCATCCGCATCCACCCGCTCCTCGACCGCGGATTCGTTCCGACGTGGTTTCTCGAGTACGTCATTTACCATGAGATGCTCCACTCCGTCGTAGCCGATCTCTACGACGGCGAAGGCCGCCGAATCGTCCATCACGACCGTTTTATGGAGCGGGAGCGCCGGTTCCACTGGTTCCGCCGCGCCAAGGCGTGGGAGCAGGAGAATCTCGCGCGCTTTCTCCAGTAGGCAGAGCCGCGTGAAAGCCGGCTACGGCGTGTAGGGCACGGTGCCTTTCGCGTCCACGGGCCAGCCCCATTTTGCGATGTAATCTGGTCCGGGGAGAAAGGCGTCGGCGCTGGCCTTGAGCTTGCGCTGGAGCTGGGCATCGAGGTCCGACTGGAGCTGTGCGGCGGCGGGGTCGCCGGTGAGATTGTGCTGCTGGTAGGGATCGGTCTCGTTGTCGAAAAGCAGCCACGGTCCCGCGAGGTCGCGGATGTAGGTATGGCGCGCAGTGCGGACGCCGCGGTATTCGCGCCCGCCTTTCAGCCGCTCGTATTCGCCGAAGGGGGCGACGCAGGTCAGCACCGCCGCGCCGTCGCCGGGCGCGGGTCCGCCGCGCAGGTGGCCGCTGAAGTCGAGCCCCTCGACGCTCGATGGCTTGGGCACTCCGGCGAGGCCGAGCAGCGTGGGCATCACGTCCTCGGAGTTGATCGGCGCGGCGAGTTGGCGGGGCTCCTTGCCGAGCCCCGCGGGCCAGCGGATCAGCATCGGTACGCGTGCGGATTCGTCGAATGGCTTCTGCTTTTTCCACATTCCCTGCGAGCCGAGCATGTCGCCGTGGTCGGCGCTGAAAACGAAGATCGTGTTCTCCGCGAGGCCGGTCTCGCGCAGTGTGGCGAGCAGCTCGCCCATCGCATCGTCGAGTGCAGAGCAGTGCGCGTAGTAGCCGGCGAGGTTTTTGCGCACTTGCGCCTCGATATTCGCGGGCACATTGGGCCGCAGGGCCAGCGTCGCGGGGTGGTAGAGTGCGCGGTATTTTTCCGGCGCGGTGAGGTAGGGATCGTGCGGCGGACCCCACGCGAGCCAGAGCAGGAAAGGCTTCTCCGCTTTCGCGCGCGAGCGCAGGAAATCACAGGCGTCGCGCGTCTGATCGAGCGCGTCGTAGCCGGACCAGCGGAGCTTTTCCGACGTGTCGCCGTAGTAGATCGAGCTGGTGTAGTTGTGCGTGCATTCCAGCACCTTCCAGTAGTCGAATCCCTGCCGGCGCTCGCGCGGGATGAAGACCGAGCGGCCGTGCCCGTCGATGTGCCATTTGCCGATCGCGCCCGTGTCGTAGCCGGCGGCTTTCAGCACCTTTGGGAGCGTGACGGCGTCGGGTGAAAGCGGCACGTCATTGAGGAAGACGCCGTGCGTCAGCGGGCGCTGGCCGGTGAGCAGTGAGGCGCGCGTGGGCGAGCAGACCGGCATTCCGGCGACGGCGTTGACGAAGCGCATGCTCTCGCCGGCGAGCCGGTCGAAATTCGGCGTCTTCACATTCGGGTCGCCGGCAAAGCCGAATGCCTGCGGGCGCCATTGGTCGGCGAGCACGACGACGATGTTTGGCCGGGAGGCGTCGGCGGCGCGGAGAAGGCCGCACGGAAGGGCGACGGCGCAGAGAATGACGACGAGCGATTTCATGTGAGGGGAGCGCCCGGATTGATCGCGGCGCGGTCTGGCATTGGCGAGTGGAAACGGAGGGGTCGCCGCCGCGCGAGAGTTGCCGCTTGGCGGAAGTCCGGCTTTCTGGCAGAGGACTGCCGGTAGGTTTCATGCTGAATCCCCCAAGCGCTGTCAGATGACGAACCGCTCCTTTCAAATCCCGCTCCGTGTGCTCGTGCTGGCGCTGCTGTATTTCGTCACGGGCCGGCTCGGGCTGATGCTCCCTGCATTCGGCTCGCAGATCACCCTGATCTGGCTGCCCACGGGCATCGCGGTCGCGGCGCTGCTCCGGTTCGGCTTCGCCTGCTGGCCAGGCGTCGCGCTTGGTTCGATGGCGGTGAATTTCACAATGGGCAGCACCTGGCCTGTGGTGATGGGCATAAGCGTCGGCAATACCGCGGCACCTTTGCTCGCTGCGTGGTTATTGCGGCGGATGGGATTTCACGCGGCGTTTGACCGGCAGCGCGACATCCTGCTGCTCGCGATGTGCGCCGGGCTGGGGATGGTGCTCTCGGCGTCTTCCGGAGTCACTACGCTGGCGCTCGCGGGTGAACTGCCCGGCAGCCCGCTTGCGGCATGGCTGATCTGGTGGGCGGGCGACACCATGGGGGTGATCGCCGCCGCGCCGCTGCTGCTCGCCCTCACCCGGCAGGAGTGGCGGTGGATCGCGGGGCGTCGTGCGGAGTTTCTGACTCTGATCGCGGTCGCCGCACTGAGCATCGTCGGCGTGTTTTTGGTGAACAAAGGGCTCAACGGCCATGCCTGGGCGGTGGCGTTTCTTCCGCTGCCGCTTGTGGCTTGGGCGGCGCTGCGTTTCCGGGCTATCGGCACGTCGATCGTGCTCATCGCGCTTTCGGCGGGCGCCGCATATGCCTCTGCCACGGGGCGCGGCCCGTTTTTCCGACCGAGCCCGATTTCGCAGGCGGTGATGCTGTGGCTTTTCATGGCGACGAGCGCGGTGATCGGGTGGCTGATCAATGCGCTGCACGCCGCGCGGTCCAAGGCGACCGGCATGCAGCACCTGCTCGAGCAGGCGCTCAGCGAGGTGTCGCTCGGCGTGCTGCTTGGCGATCTCGATCGGAAAATCACGTACGCCAGCGCGGGCTTCACGCGTCTGACGGGTTACAGCGGGCAGGAGTTGCTCGGGCAGAGCTGCCGGATATTGCAAGGGCCGAAGACCGATCCGGCCGTTGCGGAAGAACTGAGGGCCGCGATGCATGAGGGCGGGTTTTTTGACGGCGAAATCCTCAACTACCGGAAGGATGGCTCCACCTTTTGGAACGCGCTTCTCATTTCGCCGGTCCTCGATGAGCGGGGCGAGAGGACAGGCTTCCTGGGCATCCAGCGCGATGTTTCCGAGCGCAAACTGGCCGAGCAGGCGCTGCTGCGGAGCGAGGCGCAGTATCGCACGCTCGCGGATCATCTGCCGGATGTGGTGGCGCGCTTCGACAGGGACCGGCGTCACGTTTACGTCAACCCGGTGGTAGAGGTGGCGACCGGTCTGAAGCCCGAGGCATTTATCGGGAAGACGAATGAGGAGATCGGGATGCCGCCGCAGCTTACCGAGGTATGGAAGGCGACACTGGAGCGGGTATTTGGGAACGGCGGGGACGAGCGGGTAGAGTTTTTGTATGATGGACCGCGAGGATCTTCGTTTTGGGAATCCGTAGTCGTCGCCGAGCATGGTGCGAATGGCGGCGTCGAGTCGGCGCTCGTGCTCAGCCGCGACATCACGGCGCGCAAACGCGCGGAAGCCCGCAGCGAGAGTGAGCGCGTGGTCCTGGAACTCCTCGCCGCCGGGGCGCCGCTCGGCGCGGTGCTCGACCGCCTCGTCCGCAGCTACGAGGAGATTTTCCCCGGAATGCTCTGCTCGGTGCTCGTCATGGATGCCGATGGAAAGCGACTCCGGCACGGGGCCGCGCCAAGTCTGCCCGAGGCCTTCTGCCGTGCGGTGGACGGGGCCGAGATCGGGCCGGCGGCTGGCTCCTGCGGCACCGCCGCTTACACCCGGCAGGTCACGCTGGTCGCGGACATCGCCACCGATCCGCTGTGGAAAGACTACCGCGACCTCGCGCTCGGCCACGGTCTGCAGGCGTGCTGGTCCGTGCCGGTGATCTCCCCGCAGGACCGGGTGCTGGGGACGTTCGCCGTCTATTACCGCCAGCCGCAGGCGGCGCGGCCCGAAGAGGTGGCCACTCTCGGGCGGGGTGCGCACTTTGCCGGGCTGGCCATCGAGCGGCATCGCCTGATCGATTCATTGCGGGACAGTGAAGCCGCCCTGCTGTCCGCGCAGGAGAGGGCGCATCTGGGGAGCTGGGAGCTCGACCTGGCGACGAACCGCGGCTGGTGGTCCCGCGAGATGTTCCGCCTTTTCCAGTGCGACCCCGAGGCGGGGTCGCCGGACTTCGCGGGCTTCATCGGGATGCTCCATCCCGACGACCGGCAGCGGGTCGCGCAACCCCACGCCCGCCTCGCCGAGAATCCGGGGCCATGGACAATCGAGTTTCGCTCCGATCCCGCCCGCGGCCCGATGCGTCATTTCAGCGCGACGGTCGAGTCGATCCCCGGCGCGCCCGGTCGCCCGGGAAAGGCCGCCGGGACCGTGCTGGACATCACCGCGATGCGCGAGGCGCAGATCGAGCGGGAAAAGCTCAGCCGCAAGATGCAGGAGACGCAAAAGCTCGAAAGCCTCGGCGTGCTGGCCGGCGGCATCGCGCACGATTTCAATAACCTCCTCACCGGAATCCTCGGCAACGCCAGCCTGGCCAGCATGGACCTGCCGCCCCGATCTCCCGTGCTGGACTACATCGGGCAGATCAATGATGCCGCACAGCGCGCCGCGGAACTCTGCAAGCAGATGCTGGCCTATTCCGGCCGGGGCCGCTTCGTCATCCAGCAGCTCGACCTCGGCCAGCTCGTGGAGGAGACCACGCAGATGCTCCAGATCTCCATCAGCAAAAAGGCCGTGCTGCGTTTCCGCCTCGAAAAGGGCCTGCCGCCCGTGGAGGTGGACGCCACCCAGATCCGCCAGGTCATCATGAATCTCGTCATCAATGCCTCCGAGGCCATCGGCGAGCAAAGCGGCGTCATCGCGCTGAGCACCGGCCTCACCCGTGTCGATCGCTCGTATCTCGGCGGCACCATGACGGCCACCGAGCTGCCCGACGGGGACTACGTCTTCCTCGAAGTCTCAGACAGCGGCTGCGGCATGGACGCGGAAATCCAGGCGCGCATATTCGACCCGTTCTTCACCACGAAATTCACCGGGCGCGGCCTCGGACTCGCCGCCGTGCTGGGCATCGTGCGCGGGCACAAAGGCGCGCTGAAGGTCTATTCCGAGCAGGGAAGCGGCACGACTTTCAAGCTGCTCTTCCCCGCCGCAAGCGGCCCGGCTGAGACGCTGGCGGAAAAACCCGCCGCGTCCGTGGAGTGGTCGGGAAGCGGCACCGTGCTGGTGGTGGACGACGAGGAAACGATCCGCAGCACCGCCGCGCGAATGCTGCAGCGCACGGGATTCGACATAGTGCTCGTGTCCGACGGCCGGGAGGCGGTCGAGGTCTTCCGCGCGGACCCCGGCCGTTTCACGCTGGTGCTGCTCGACCTCACCATGCCGCACATGGACGGAGAGGAGACCTTTGCGGAGCTGCGCCGGATGCGCGCCGATGTGCGCGTCGTGCTGATGAGCGGCTTCAACCGTCAGGAGGCGCTCGTCCGCTTTCCCGGAAAGGGCCTCTCCAGCTTCCTGCAAAAGCCGTTCACATTCGCCGCCTTCCGCGACGTGCTCCAGCGCGTGCTGGGCTAGCCGCCGCCCCGGTGCAGAGGCGGCTCTGTCCGAAGGGACGTGCCGCCCGCGCCAGCAGACGCTTGCCCGGCGGCACCTGCTTCGCAGAGAGCCGCCTCTACAGCGTCCGACTCAAAAAAGCGCATGAGACACACGCTCTAGGCGGCCACATATTTTCCGCGGTTCAGCGAGCGGGCCTGGCCGAGGCTGGCGAGGGTTTCGAGGAGGTCTTCGATGCGGTCCGCTTTGGCGTTCTTGAAGGTCTTGGCGAGAGTCGCGGCGTCGGCGGGGGCGGCGAAGGCGGTGAGCGCGGTGCGGACGGCGAGGGCTTGTTCGGCGAAGCTCTTGGGCCAGGCAAGTTTGCCGGCGGGCTTGGCGGGTGCGGGCACATTCGTCCCCTCGGTCCCATCCATCCCATCTCCGGCGAGCGTGGTTTGGGTCGCGGTGCTTGCGGGGTTTTGGAAAGCGGGGCGCAGCCAGCGGATTTGGCCGGCGCGCTCTTCGGTGGCGCGCTGGGCGTTCAGCGCGCAGAGGTGGGTGAGGATGGCTTCGTCGCTGGCGGTGGGCGGGAGGGCGTAGGCGGAGGCTACGGCGGCGTCGAGGTCGTCGTGGAGCTGGCGGAGGACGGTGACGAGGCCGTGTTCGTGGGTGAGTTGTTCTTTGGCGTTGAGCGGGGTGCCGGCGCGGAGTTTTTCGAGGACGTTGTAGAGGTCGGTGAAGGTCAGCTTCGGGTGCTGGGCTTGCTGGCGTTTGCGGTGGGTGTCGAGCCGATCGGCGAGGTCGCGGATGTGCGTTTGCTGCGCTTCGGTCGCGGTGGGGAATGGGAACGTCTCGAAGCAGCGCGTCTTGTTGTAGCGCGGGTCGTTGCCGACGCCGAGGCGTCCGCCGGTGGCGAGCGACCAGACGACGTGGATGCGGCTGGATAGGATGCCGAGCACGTAGGCGTCATCGCTCGCGATATTGATGAGCATGTTGTCCGGCATGATCGCGCCGTCGAGAAACACGAAGTATCGGTGCTTTGCCGTTTCCGGCGTGGCGATGAAGCGCGGCAATCCGGCGAGCGCGGCGCG
>JANOBH010000081.1:0-3603 GCA_031411535.1 Chthoniobacter sp.
TGCGCGCCCGGCCCGGCGCTCCTGCGCCACCACCGGCAGGGTAGAGCACGCTCCGACGACTTTTTTCACAGCCTCATAGAGGGGGTCGGGAGGCGCGTCGGGATGTCGGCGATCCGCACTTCTTTTACGGAGCGAATCACGGACGACTCGATGTTCGCAGTCGCCGAGGATTGCGTTTCGGAGTTATTTGCCCCGTCCAAGAATGTCCCCGATCCACGTTTTCAAAATCGCCGCAGTGCTCGCGCTCCTCGCATTCCTGCGCCCGGCGGACGCGGCGGCGCAGACAGTCTCGGGCGCGACGGCGGTAAAGGTGGAGGATCGCGGCGCCGTGGCAGTCCTCGACAATGGCATCGTGACCGCCGTTGTGAACAAGAGCAGCGGCAGCATCGCGTCGCTGAAATTCCGCGGGACAGAAATGGTGCGGCCCGGCAAGGGCGACGTCTATTTCAGCATGGACGGCGGGGCGAACTATCGCAGCCCATCGGGGTGCATTTTCACGGTGAAAACTCAGACGCCGGAGATGGTCGATGTCGCGTGCCGGCGGGTGTGGAAGGACGAGCCGCAGGCGTTCGACATCGAGGTGCATTTTGTGATGCGGCGCGGCGACTCCGGCATCTACGCGTATGCCGTGCTCGATCATCCCGCGAGCTACCCGGCCACCGGCGTCGGGGAGTGGCGCATGGTCTGGAAAATCCCGGACAATGTCTTCGACTGGATCTGCGTGGATGAGCTGCGCAACTGGCCGATGCCGGCTGGGGCCGACTACCGCACGGCGGAGCAGATGGGGATCAAGGAAATCGTGAAACTCACGCAGGGCGTCCGCGCCGGGACGTACGACTGCAAATACGATTTCGCCGCGAGCTACTACGATATCGGGTGCTGGGGCCACGCCGGGACGAAGAGCAAGCTCGGCGCGTGGATCGTCTGCGGCGGCTACGATTTCTTTAATGACGGCCCGACCAAGCAGGATCTCAACGCGGCGGCGGGGATCAACCACATCCACTTTGGCATGAACCACTACGACGGCTCGACCGTGCGCGTGGCTGCGGGCGAAACGTGGAGCAAGATGTATGGGCCGTATCTCCTCTACTGCAATGCCAGCGCCGGCGGTCCGCCCGCGCTGTGGCAGGACGCGAAGGCGCGCGTGCGCCAGGAAAAAGCCGCGTGGCCCTACGCGTGGCTGACTGGACAGCAGGAGTACCCGCCGGCCGCCGCGCGCGGTAGCGTGAGCGGCCGGCTGGTGGTGAAAGACCCGCTCAAGCCGGCGCTGACTGCGGCGAATGCGTGGGTCGGTCTCGCGCAGCCGGAGCCGGGCGGCAACTGGCAGTTTGAATCGAAGCGCTACCAGTACTGGACCCGCGCCGCAGCGGACGGGAGCTTCGCCATTCCTGCCGTGCGCCCCGGCGCCTACACGCTCTCCGCTTTCACCACCGGCGCCGTCGGCGAGTTCACCAAGGCCGGCGTCAAAGTCGCCGCCGGCCCAGCGACGCCGCTCGGCGAGTTGACATGGACGGTGCCGCACAAGGGCACGAAGATCGCGTGGGAAATCGGCGTGCCGGACCGCACCGCGCGCGAGTTTCGCCACGGCGATGACTACTGCCACGGCTACGTCTGGCAGAACTTCGCCCGCGAATTCACCAACCCGCTGGAGTTCACCATTGGCAAAAGCAATCCCGCGAAGGACTGGAACTACGCGCACAGCGGCTACCCATCCGGCGGGCCGAAGCTCGCGCCTTGGAAATGGCGCGTCCGTTTCCGCCTCGATGCCGTCCCGCGCGGCGACGCGACCCTCGTCCTCGCCTTCGCCAGTTCCGAGCGCGGACGCGTGGACATTTACGCCAATGATGAGACGCGCCCGGTCGCGACCGTGACGCCCTCCGTGGAAGGCGGCAACGCGCTGCTCCGCGAGGCGATCCACGCGAAATACTGCGTCGAGCAGGCGGTGATCCCGGCCGCGAAACTGCGGGTCGGCGACAACGTCATCACGCTTGTGCAGCCGAGCATCACCGCGCCGGGGCTGCATGTGATGTACGACTACGTAAGTCTCGAACTCCCGTAGCGGTTGCGCGGACCGCCGGTGTTTGCTTACGTGCCGCTCCGCCCATGAAGCAGATCATTTCTGTCATCGCCCTCGCTCTCGCCGCCACGGTCTCCGCGCGGGCGGAGGAAAAGGTGCGCTTCAACCGCGACGTGCGCCCGATCCTCTCGGGCACCTGCTTCTACTGCCACGGCCCGGACGAGAAAAAGCGCGAGGGCGACCGCCGGCTCGACACGCGCGCCGGAGCGCTCGCGGATAATGACGGCGTGCGCGCCGTGGTTCCCGGCAAACCGGACGAGAGCGACCTGATGGCGCGCATCGTTTCGCACGATAAGGACGAGATGATGCCGCCGCCGAAGAGCAAGAAAGCGTCGCCGACAAAGGAGCAGATCGCGACGCTGCGGAAGTGGATCGAGCAGGGCGCGGAGTACGAGGGGCACTGGTCTTTTCTGCCGCCCAGCGAGAGTCCGCCGCCTGCGGTGAAAGCTAGGACGTGGGTGAAGAATGGCATCGACCAGTTCGTCCTCGCGAAGCTCGAAAGCGAAAACCTCGCGCCTTCGCCGGAGGCGGATCGCGCCACGCTCATCCGGCGGGTTTCGCTCGATCTCACCGGGCTGCTGCCGTCGCCGGAGGAGGTCCGCGCTTTCGCCGAGGACCGCGCGCCGGACGCGTACGAGCGGCTGGTCGCGCGGCTGCTCGCGAGCCCGCACTACGGCGAGCGCTGGGGCCGGCACTGGCTCGATCAGGGGCGCTACGGCGACTCGAACGGCTACGCCATCGACGGCCCGCGCGCGATGTGGCCGTATCGCGACTGGGTCATCAAGGCGCTGAATGACGACATGCCTTTCGACCGCTTCACGATCGAGCAACTGGCCGGCGACCTTCTGCCAGAGCCGACGAAGAGCCAGCTCATCGCGACGGCCTTTCACCGCAACACGCTCATCAACGAGGAAGGTGGATCGAAGCCGGAGCAGTTCCGCGTCGAGGCGGTGATCGACCGCGTGAACACGACTGGTGCGGTGTGGCTCGGGCTGACCGTGGGCTGCGCGCAGTGCCACACGCACAAGTTCGACCCGATTACGCATCGCGAGTTCTACCAGTTCTACGCGTTCTTCAACGGCATCCCGGAGAAAGGTCTGGATGGAACGCGCGTGAGAAATCCAGCGCCCGTGGTGCGAATTCCTTCCTCCGATCAAGGCTCGAAGCTGTTGCGCTATCTGGAACAAATTCCGGCGGCGGAGAAAAGGTTAGTTGAGCGCGAAGCGGAATTGCCCAAGGCGCAGGAGAAGTGGGAGAAGGATGTGCCGGCGGCCAAGATGCCAACAATCGCGGGACTCAGTGCGGCGTTTAGTTTGGATGAAACGACCGATGGCTTCTCATCGCGACTTCCGGCTTCGCCTGCTTTGTCGCCCGTGGAGAAGGAGAAAGTTGCCGTGGCTTCCAACACGAAACCCAAGGATGCAACGGCCAAGCCGCTGGCCAGTTTGCCGCGGGAGGAGGCGGAGGCTGACGGCGAACCCACCGCAGTGAACGCCACGGGCGTCGTCCTGGTTCCGGCCACGTTT
>JANOBH010000082.1:0-7333 GCA_031411535.1 Chthoniobacter sp.
CGCGGTGAGTTCGGAGACGTTGTCCGTCGGCGCGTAGCACTCGAAGCCGCAGATCTTGCGGAAGTCATTCACCGCGTGCGAGGCGTTCGCCGCGCTCCCACCGACGCCGAGGATGAAGAGCCGCCCGCCCCGTTCGCGCACAGCGGCGAGGCCCTCGACGATGCGCTCCATCAAGGCGGGATCAAGGGCGGCGACAATGTCGCGGGTTTCGGCAAGGTGTTGGGCGGCGTAGGTCATGGCGTGGGATTTTGGGTGAGGAGGGCGGCGAGTTCGGCGAGTCCGGCGTGCGAGCCGTTCTCGTAAAAGCGCTGGAAAACTTCATGCCCGGCGAGCCCGCCCTTGGCAACCAATCCGCGCTGCACGTCCGCCAGATCGAACGCCTCGCCCGCGGGCCGCTCCGCGAAAACCGACGCGCGAAACGCGCCGAGCCCGTAGTCGATGTGCCGCATCGCCGGCGTCCGCTCGCGCTTGTCGTAGCGGACGATGCGCCCGCCATCGAATTCCACATTGCTCGTGTCCCACGCGCCTTCGTTTTTAAAAACCGTCATCAGACCCGGCTGCCCGCCCGCGCGGAAAGCAGACGCGACCGCCACGTAGTCGATCGGCAGATACGAGTCGCCGTAAAGCGTGAAAAACTCCCCGCCAAGCAGCGGCAGCGCTTGCCGCAGCGCGCCGCCCGTTCCCAGCAGCACGGACCCGTCGAACGAATACGCCAGCTCCATCCCAAACTCCGAACCATCGCCAAACTCCCGCTCGATCATCTCCCCAAGATACCCCACGCAAAGCACCGCGCGCCGCAGTCCGCTTGCATGGAGCAGCCGCAATTGATGCGCAAGAAACGGCTCCCCCGCGACCGACACCAGCGCCTTTGGAATCTTCTCCGTGATCGGCCGCAAGCGCGTCGCCAGCCCGCACGCAAGAATCGCCACGGGCATCAGATCCCGGCTCATACGCAGTGCCACCGTTTGATTTCAACGCAGAGACGCAGAGACGCAAAGCTCGCGGAACGGAAAGACGGAATTACGGAATTTTGCCAAATGACGGAATGGGATTGCAGCCCGTCCGTGCTTCGTCCCGGCGTTTTTAGTCCAACCAGATTTCGTAATTTGGCAAAATTCCGTACTTCCGTTTCCTCCGTCCTCTGCGCCTCTGCGCCTCTGCGTTTCAATAATGCGCGCGTCATTTCCGCCAGCACTCAGTCCTGCGCCACGATCTTCGTGCCCTCGAAATCAAACCGGAAGCGCACCTCGCGCATCCCCTGCTCGCGCATCGCGCGCCGCAGCCGCGTGCTCTGCTCGGTGTAAAACATGAGGAATCCGCCGCCGCCCGCGCCGATGAGCTTTCCGCCCAGCGCACCGTTCGCCATCGCGAAGTCGTACCACCCGTTGATCTGCGCGTTGCTCATCCCGCCGGATCGCTCCTTTTTCCGCTGCCAATGCACGTCCATGAGCCGCGCGAACTCGCGCAGATTGCCGGACTCCATCGCGTCCTTGCTCTGGACTCCGAGCTCTTTGACGAAGTGCAGATTCTCGACCATCGCCTTGTCCATGCTCTTGGTCCTGTCGTTCTGCTCTTTCAGGATCTTCGACGCCGAGCGGGTGTAGCCGGTGAAGAAAAGCAGCAGGTTGTCCTGCAGGTTAAAGAGCGTCTCCTCGTCCACCTCCACGGGCAGGATCTCGACTTTACCGCTGGGTAGAAAATGGAACGACGTGAGTCCGCCGACCGCCGCGATGTACTGGTCCTGCTTTCCGATCGGCTCCTGCAGCTTCTCCAGCTCGATCTGGCACGCCTGCGCGGCGATCTCCGCCGGGCGCACGATGTTTTTCTGGTAGCTGTGCAGCGCCTTCAGCAGCGCGGTGGTGAAGCTCCCGGACGAGCCGAGCCCGGTGCCCGCCGGGATGTCGGCCATCGACGTGATCTCCAGCGAGCGTCCGTCCATTTGCAGGAGCGCGCACGCTTCGCGCACGATCGGATGCTCCAGTTCGCTCGCGTTCTCCACGCGCTCGACCTTCGAGTATTTCACGATCATCTCCTCCACGAAGGTTTTGTGGACCGTGATATAGACGTACTTGTCGATCGCCGCGGCGATGAGGAAGCCGCCGTGCTCCTCGTAGTAGGACGGCAGGTCGGTCCCGCCGCCGCCGAGCGAGATGCGGAGTGGTGAGCGCGTGATGATCATGGTGTGAAGTGGTAGCCGCTCGCCGCGTGAATCCGCTCGACGACGGCGAGCGCGGCGCGGGCTTCGCGCAGGCCAGGCTGCGGCTCGCGGCCCGTGCAGATGTCGGCGAGAAATTCCGCGATCTCGATGCGCCACGAGTCGTCGCCGCGCGGCCATTCCCACGCGGTCGTCTCCGGCGGCCCCATCTCCGGCAGCATGCGGTAAAAGGTCAGGCGCTCGACTCCGTAGCTGCCGCCGAGCCCTTCGATGTGGAGCTTCCCGGTGCGCCCGTAGATTTCGAGCGAGAAGAGATTCTTCCACTCCGTGCAGCTCACATGCAGCCATGCGGTCTGGCCCGCTGCCGTGCGCAGGTTGAGAAAGGCGTTGTCGTCCACCGGCATGTCCCAGAAGCACGTCGTCGCGTGTCCCTCGATGCTCGCGAAATCGCCGAGAAACCAGCCGGCGAGGTCGATGAGATGCACACCCTGGTCGATGAGTTCGCCGCCACCGGAGAGCTTCGGGTCGGCGCGCCATTCCCGGTCATAGCCGACGCGCCCGCCGTGGCCGTAGCGCCCGCGGATAAACATCAAAGGCCCGAGCGCGCCGGACTCATGGATGCTGCGCGCCTGCAGCAGCGCGGGATGAAAACGGTGGTTGAATCCGACCCGCACGCGGACTCGGGCAGCGCCGGCAGCCTCGATCAATTCATCCGCCTCCGCGGTGGAAATCGCGCCCGGCTTTTCCACGAGGACATGCTTCCCGGCACGGATCGCGGCGAGCGCGAGCGGCGCGAGCGAGGCGTTGAGCGTGCAGATGATCACAGCGTCGATCTCCGGATCGGCGAAAACGCGCGCCGCATCGTCGGTCGCATAGCCGCTCCTGGCGGTGGCCACGAGCCCCTCGGCTCGGCTGAGGTCGAGATCGCATGCGGCCGCGAATGCCCCCGCAGGCAGCGCCGCGAGCCGCTTCCGTCCGATAAGGCCGCATCCGATGATGGCGATGCGCGGGTTCATTTCCATTCGTGGCCGCGGTCTTCCGGCACGATCCGGCGCAGGCAGTAGATGTCGGAGTCGGTGAGTTCCGCGCGGTGCTCGTGGAGCCGCGCCCAGGCGTCCCACTGCGCGCTGATGAGGCGGCCTGTGATGCCGTCGCTCTCTGCCGATGCGAGGTACGCGCACAGGCTCGCGCCGAGCGCGAGCGGCGTCGCCCCCTCCTCCGCCCACTTCTTGTTCTTCGCGAAAAAGGCTGCGCCCACTTTCTCCGGCCCGGCGGCGAGGACCTGGCTGACGAGCCGCGTCTGGAGCGCGCCGGGCGCGATCGCATTCACATCGACTCCGTGCGGCCTCAATTCCTCGGCGAGCGTCTCCATCAGGCGCACGACCGCGGCTTTCGACGCCGCGTAGGCGCTGACATTTGGCATCGGATTCGTGGCACCGCCGCCGGAGACGACGATGATCTTTCCGCGCCCGGCCTGCTTGAAGTGCGGGATGAGCGCGCGGCACGGCAGAAGCGTTCCATAGAGATTGATTTCCACCGCGCGCATCCACTCGCGGAGATCGACTTCCTCGGTCGGACCCATCGGGCCATACACGCCGGCGTTGCTGACCAGTGCATGCACCGCGCCGAATTCGCTGAGCGCGAACTCCGTCATTGCCGCGACCTCCGGCTCGTCGGAGACGTCGCACGCCTGCGCGAGCACGCGCCCGCCACCTGCGGCCAGTTCATCGCGCGTCTGCGCGAGCAGCGCGGCGTCGCGCGCGCAGATGAGCACGCTCGCGCCGTCCGCGAGGAATTGCGCCGCGATGGCTTTGCCGAGGCCCTGGCTGGCGCCGGTGACGATTGTGTTGAGGCCGGTGAGTTTCATAAGGGGCGTCCGACAGAAAGGATCTCGACTGCGCCGCACTCGCGCAGCGGTGCTTCCAAAAACCGGTTTGTATCGACCACCACGGGCTGGCGCATGCGCGGCAAAAGTTCCGGCCACGGCGCGGCGCGAAACTGCGGCCACTCCGTGCAAACGACCGCAGCGTCCGCATCCGCGAGGGTCGTGTGGAGGTCGCCAAGCCGCACAGCGGCGAGTTCCGGCGGCAGGACGCGCACGGCTGGATCGTGCGCCTTCACGCTCGCACCCGCGGCGAGCAACTGCTGGCAAAGCTCCACGGCCGCGCTGCGGCGGAGCGTGTCCGTGTTTGGCGTGTAGGTCAGGCCGAGCACGGCAACTGTGCGCCCGCGCAGTTCGCCGAAGCGGCTTTGCAGGCGGCGGAAGATCCAGCCCCGATGCAGGTCGTTGCTCTGCTTGATCGCGGGAATGACGGCGAGCGGTTCGCCGAAGCGCGCTCCGAGCCCGGTGAGCGTCACGACATCGCGAGCGAGCGTTCCGCCCGCGAACGGACCGCCCGCGCCGAGATACGCGCGCGGGCCGATGCGCGGCTCGCTTTTCAAGCCGGCGGAGACTTCCGCCGCGTCCGCGCCCACATGCTCACACACGCGGGCGATTTCGTTGATGAAAGTGATCGAGACGGCGAGGAAGGAATTGAGCGCGTGCTTCACCATCTCGGCCGATTCCGTGCGCATGAAAATGATCCGCTCGGAAAACGGCGTGAGCAGCATTTCGAGCAGCGGCTTCGGCTCATCCGTGCGCGTGCCGACGATGATTCGCTCCGCCTTCTCGAAAGCGTCCAGCGCGCGGCCGAGGCGGAGATTCTCGGGCGAGCAGGCGAAGTGGAACTGCGGAAACTCCCGCTCCAGCGCGGCGCAGGTGCCGACGGGAAGCTGCGAGGAAATCAGCACGACCGCGCCTGATGGCAGCTCCGCGAGCGCCCGGCGGAGCGGCTCCAGCACTTGCGCGGCGTCGGACTCGTCGGCTTCGTTCACCGGCGTGTCGTAGGTCACCCAGAGCACGTCGGCATCGCGGCAGGCGGCGGGGTCCGAGGAATACTCCAATCTTCCGGCAGCGGCGTTGGCGGCTATCAAGTCGTCGAGGCCGGGTTCGAGGAGCGGTGCCTTTCCCTCGCGCAGCCCCGCAATCAGAGCCGGATCGAAGTCGAGGCCGGTGACCTGAAAGTGCCGCGCGCAGCAGGCCGCCGTCACGCAGCCGAGGTGCCAGAGTCCGAGAACCGTGATCTTCATCTCGGTGGGCGGCTCAGGACCGCGATTCGAGCACCCACTGGTTTTCGGCGAGCCATTCCACGGTGCGCACCACGCCCTGCTGGATGCTCATCTTCGGCTGCCAGCCGGTAGCGCGGATCTTTGCCGTGTCGAGGAAGATGAACGGATTGTCGCCCACCCAGCCGCGCTTTCCGCCGCTGAAACGCAGCTCCGGTTTCAGCCCGAGATGATCGCAAATCCAGCCGACCGAGTTCTTCACGTGGCAGTAGTCGAACGTGCCGAGATTGTAGATCTGCACGCGGTGCCGCGCCTCCGCCGCGGTGCCAGCGCGGATGACGTGGAGCACGGCATCGAGACAGTCGCCGATGTGCAGATACGATTTGCGCTGCGAGCCGTCGCCGAGCACGTCGAGGTAGTCCGGGTGGGCGAGGAGCTGCTTGTAGAAATCGAAGACGTGGCCGTGCGTGTAGCGCTCGCCGAGGATGGAGACGAAGCGGAAGATGTAGGCCTCGCAGCCGAAGCCTTCGCAGTAGGCGGAAATCATGCCTTCGCCCGCCATCTTCGATGCGCCGTAGAGCGAGGTCTGCACGGGAAACGGCGCGTCCTCGGGCGTCGGGACGATCTCGGCTTCGCCATAGACCGAGCCGGTCGAGGAAAAGGCGATGCGCTTGATGCCGTTGGCGCGCATGGCTTCGAGCACGTTGAAGGTCGCGATCGTATTCTGCTGGAGATCGCGACCGGGATGTTCGAGGCCGAAGCGGACGTCGGCGTTCGCGGCGAGGTGAAAGACGATGTCGCAGTCCGCCATCGCGGCGGTCAGCGCGGGCGCGTCGAGATTGTCGCCGCGCACGAGCTGGAAGGACGGATGCCTTTTCGCCTGCGCGAGAAAGCGCTCCTGACCGGTGGAGAAATTGTCCCATCCCACGACTTCGCAGCCGTCGGCGAGGAGCCGGTCCACGAGACTGCTGCCGATGAAGCCGGCCCCGCCGGTGACGAAAGCTCGCATCGGATTACGCCTGCGCCGCGGCCGGCGCAGTTTCAAAGGACTCGGCCTGCGCGGGAGCGGCGGCGCGGGAACGCTCGATCTCCGCCATCGGATCGATGCGCGTGAATCGCAGCTTCGCGCACACTTTCAGCCATGAAATCGGGTCGCCAAACATCGAGACTTTCTTCCCCTCCTTGAACGAGCGAGAGCGGTAGTTCACCGGCAGCTCGATCGGCTGGTAGCCTTTGCGCAGCAGCTTGATGAGCAGCTCATAGTCAAAGTCGAAGCGGTTGCATTCAAAGCGGAGCCCGAAGAGGCAGTCGCGGCGGAAGACTTTGAACATGGTGAACGGATCGCGAAGACGCTGGAGGAAGAGGACGTTCACGAGCGTGGTGAAGAACCAGTGGCCGAGATTCAGCGCGGAGCTGAGCAGCGGCTGGCCGGAGAATTCGCGCATCTTCCACGCGCTGCCACCGTGGCGCGCGCCGAGCGTGAAGGCCGCGCGGCCCGAGACGAGCGGCTCCAGCAGGGCGTCGTAGTCTTCGAGATCGTATTCGAGATCGGCGTCCTGGATGAGGATGAAGTCGCCGCTGGCATGTGCGAGCCCGGTGCGGACGGCGTGGCCTTTGCCGCGCGGGCGGTCCTCAAGCACGAGCCGGACGCGCGGGTGATCCTGGTATTTCAGCGCCAGCTCGCGGGTGCCGTCGGTGGAATTGCTCTCGACGACCACGACCTCGACATCGAGTCCCGGCAGCTCTTTGGCCAGGACGGAATCGAGGAGCGGCTGAAAGGTAGCGGCTTCATTGAACGCGGGGATGACGACCGAGACTGTGCGCTTTTCCGCCAGCTCGGTTTTGCGCGCGAAGACCATCATTCCGCTAGCTACCACGCGGCGGGATTTCTTTCGCATCCCCTCGGGAAGCAAGGCGGAGACAAAGCGCACAAGCGGCGTGACGACCGGGACCGGGAAGCGCTCGAAGTGCTTCGCGACGTAATCGAACGTGAGGATCTTCCATCCGGGCCGGACGACGACCTGATGGTAGCCGGTGCGGAAAAGCGCTGTCTCGAGCGTCTGCGGATCGAAG
>JANOBH010000083.1:0-1723 GCA_031411535.1 Chthoniobacter sp.
TCGTGCTCGATCGCCAGTCGCACGCGCTCTATTTCTCGCGCAGCGCGATCCCTTTCGCCCGCGCCGACGGCAGCAAGGCCCCGTATTTCCGCCACCAGGGCATCTACGGATACTCGGTGAAATTTCTCCTCCAGTTTGTGAAATGGAAACCCGGCGTGCTCGAGCAGTGCGAGCAGCTCGAACAGCTCCGCGCCCTCGAAAACGGCGCGCGCATCCGGGTCGTCCTCACCAAAAGCGCCGGCATCGGCGTCGATGCCCCCGAGGACGCCGCCCTCGTCGAGCGCCTGCTGTCGAAATAATTTCCCCCGGAAACCCCGCGTGCCTCTCAATCCTCAACTTTCCAAGCTCCACATCCCCGTGAAATACATCTTCGTCACCGGCGGCGTCGTCTCCTCGCTCGGCAAAGGCCTCGCCGCGGCTTCGCTCGGCACGCTCCTCGAAAACCGCGGCCTCAAGGTCGTCATGCAGAAATTCGACCCGTATCTCAACGTCGATCCCGGCACGATGAGCCCGTATCAGCACGGCGAGGTGTACGTGCTCGACGACGGCGCGGAAACCGACCTCGACCTCGGCCATTACGAGCGTTTCACCCACTCCGTCCTCTCACGCTCGAACAACACGACCAGCGGGCAGATTTACCAGTCCGTCCTCGATAAGGAGCGGCGCGGCGACTACCTCGGCAAGACCGTGCAGGTCATCCCGCACGTCACCGACGAGATCAAATCGCGGCTCCGCAGGCTGAGCACGGAGCAGCCGTGCGACATCCTCATCACCGAGATCGGCGGCACCACGGGCGACATCGAGGGGCTGCCGTTTCTCGAGGCCATCCGGCAGTTCATCCAGGAGGCCGGCCCGCAGAACGCCATCGTCATGCACGTCACCCTCGTGCCTTTCATCAAGGCGGCAGGCGAGCTGAAGACGAAGCCCTCCCAGCAGTCCATCGCCAAGCTGCGCGAGATCGGCCTGCATCCGCAGGTGCTCGTCTGCCGCACCGAGCACCCGCTCGGCGAGGACGTGCGCTACAAGCTCTCGGTCTTTTGCAACGTCCCGCTCGAAGCCGTGGTCGAGGCCCGCGATGTGGACCACACGATTTACGAGCTGCCGCTGATGCTTCAGAAGGAGCGCCTCGACGACACGGTGCTGCGCCAGCTCCACCTCACCGCGCCGCCCGCCGACATGACGGATTGGAAAAAGTTCGTCGCCCGGATCATCAAGCCGAAGAAGCGCGTGCAGATCGCCGTCGTGGGCAAATACATCGAACTGCAGGACGCCTACAAATCCATCTACGAGTCGCTCACGCACGCCGCGGCGAGCGTGGATTGCGGCATCGATCTCGTGCAGGTCGAGGCCGAGGAGCTGGAGGAAAGGCATCCCTCAAAACTCCTCCACGAGGTCGCCGGCATTCTGGTGCCCGGCGGCTTTGGCGACCGCGGCATCGAGGGGAAAATCCGCGCCGCCCAGTACGCCCGCGAGGAGGGCATCCCCTTCCTCGGTCTCTGCCTGGGCATGCAGATCGCGACGATCGAATTCGCGCGCAACGTCTGCGGGCTCGCCGGCGCGAACAGCACGGAGTTTGACAAGCAGTGCGTCGATCCCGTCATCGACCTGCTGGAAGAGCAGAAGGACGTGACCGACAAAGGCGCCTCCATGCGCCTCGGCTCTTGGGTCACGGCCATCGCCGAGGGCACAAAGGCGCGTGCGGTTTACGGCCAGGCCGAGATCC
>JANOBH010000084.1:0-17173 GCA_031411535.1 Chthoniobacter sp.
GGGAACGAATGGGAAGGATGCGAGGAATGAGAAACATATCTCCCATGAATCCCATTTCACCCCTGCCTCCCATCCGCCTGCCGAGCGCTGCCGTGCTGGGCAACATCAAGGCGCTGCTATGAAGAAGGGGTGGCAGACAAAACGCCTTGGTGATGTTTGCGAAATCATCAAGGGCCGCAAACCAGCGTTGAAGGCAACTTCATCGAATGGCGACTTGCCGTATTTGGTCGCGAAAGTGATGCGCGGAAGCAAGGAAGCCGAATACGCATCGGTGAAAGACAGAAACTCAATCACTGTCGAAGAATCTGAAACCATCATCATCTGCGACGGCTCGAACTCCGGCGAAGTCTTCACCGGCTTTCGCGGAATCCTTTCCTCGACGATGGGGAAAATCGCCAAGAAAGCGGAAATCGATGACGACTACCTCCGCGCATTTCTGGCTTCCACATTTGATGTCTTCAACGGGGCGAAAACTGGCGCTGCAATTCCGCACCTCGATAAAGAGGCCATGTATCAGCTTCAGTTCCCTTTCCCCCCGCTGGCCGAACAGCAGCGGATCGTCGGCCTGCTGGACGAAGCGTTTGAGGGCCTCGCAACCGCCAAAGCCAACGCCGAAAAGAACCTCCAAAACGCCCGCGCCCTCTTCGAAAGCCACCTCCAATCCGTCTTCACCCAGCGCGGCCCGGGGTGGGTGGAGAAGAAGCTCGAAGAGATTGGAAAAACGCAGACAGGCTCGACGCCGAAGACCTCCGACCAATCGAACTACGGCGACTTCATCTCCTTCGTGAAGCCCGGCGATTTCAACACCGACGGCACGTTGGACTACGACAAAGATGGACTGAGCGAAAGCGGAGCAAAAGGCGCACGCATTGTTCCTGCCGGCTCGGTGCTGATGGTGTGCATCGGCGCGACCATTGGGAAATGCGGATACTGCGATCAAGACGTGACGACCAACCAGCAAGTGAACGCCCTCACGCCGAGCGATGGATCGTCCAACCGGTTCATCTATTACCAGATGCTGACCGAATCATTTCAGCGCAAAGTCATCCACGCTTCCGGCCAAGCCACGCTGCCCATCATCAACAAATCAAAGTGGAGTGCGCTTTCCGTTTGGCTGCCGCCAAAGGTAGCAGAGCAAAAAAAGATTGCCGCCAAGTTCGACGCGCTCGTGGAAGAAACCCAACGCCTCGCCCGCCTCTACGAGCGGAAGCACGCCGCGCTGGAGGCGTTGAAGAAGTCGCTGCTGCACCAAGCCTTCACCGGCCAGCTCTAATGAACGCGCCATTCCCAATCCCAACGGGATTGCATCATCCAGCCCAGGGTTGCGCGCTGCGCGCTACCCTGGGAATCGCGCCCCCATTTTCCCAACCCCAACGGGGTTGCATCGCCGGGATCGCGCCCACCGAATTCAACCCCGTTGGGGTTGGTTCCGTTTGATCGGGTCACCCAGGGTAGCCTCGCGGACTCGGCAACCCTGGGCTGGATGATTTTGCCCCGTTGGGGCAACGCCGATTGTCGATCCCCATTTGGCTCCGCTTGACTGATCACTTGACTCACACTTGACCAATCCGCCGGCTCCTCATGCAAAGAAAAGGCCACTTCTCTTTACATGGCGAGGGGGACGCGATAAGGAAACACCGGTTTTCTATACATGTCCTCGTTGCCACGACTGCCGCTGAAGGATTTGTCGGCGCTCGACACCCGCGAGGTGTGGGCGGCGCTGACGGACGCGCACCGGCATCTGGCCGAGCTAAAGGGTCTGTGTGAATCGCTGCCGAATCAGGCCATCCTGCTCGACACCCTAGGCATCCAGGAAGCGAAGGACAGCTCGGAGATCGAGAATATCATCACCACGCACGATGAGCTTTACGCCTCGCAGCCGGATGCAGCCGTCTCCCCGGCGGCCAAGGAGGTGAGGCGCTATGTATCGGCGTTGCGCGTGGGCTTTGAAGCGGTGCGGGACTCGGGGCTGATCCGGCTGGAGACGGTGCTCGCGGTGCAGGCGGAGCTGGAGCAAAACCAGGCGGGATTGCGCAAGCTGCCGGGCACGGTTTTGAAAAACGAAGCCACCGGGCAGGTCATCTACGAGCCGCCGCAGGACGCTGCGGAGGTGGCGTCGCTGACGGGCAATCTGATCGACTTCATCCATGCCGATGACGGGCTCGATCCGCTGCTGCGGATGACGATCGCGCATCACCAGTTCGAGAGCATTCACCCCTTTTACGATGGCAATGGGCGCACGGGCCGAATCCTGAATCTGCTGATGCTGCAACGGGACGGCTTGCTCGCTCTGCCGGTGCTTTACCTGAGCCGCTACATCACCACGACGAAGCCAGATTACTACCGGCTGCTCCAGACCGTGCGGGAGGAGCACCGCTGGGCGGAGTGGTGCCTCTACATGCTCCGCGGCGTGGCCGTGACCTCGCGCAGCGCCATCGGGCTGGTGAAGGCTTTCCGCGAGCTGATGCTGCGCACGAAGCACGACCTCCGGGAGCGGCTGCCGAAGCTTTACCGGCAGGATTTGCTGAACAATCTGTTCCGGTTTCCCTACACGAAGATCGAGCTGGTGGAGCGGGAGCTGGGGGTCTCGCGGATCACGGCGGCGAAGTATCTCGACCAGCTCACGAAGGCGGGATTCGTGCGCAAGCAGAAGATGGGAAAGACGAACTTTTATATCAACGAGCCGCTCTTTGCGCTGCTCAGTGGGGTGACGCTGGAGCAGCCATGAACGAAGCCGAGACGAGAGCGGAGCACATCGACCCGGCGCTGAAAGCGGCGGGCTGGGGCGTGGTGGAGGGCAGCCGCATTTTGCGCGAATACCGGATCACGAAAGGCCGGATCGAAGGTCACGGGAGGCGCGGCAAGTCGGACATCGCCGACTACGTGCTGGTGTATCGCAACACCAAGCTTGCCGTGATCGAGGCGAAGGCGTGGGAGGAGGCGCTGACCGAAGGTGTGGCGCAGGCGAAGAGTTACGCCGGGAAGATGGCGGTGCGCTTTACCTACGCCACCAATGGGCAGGGCATCTACGGCATCGACATGCTGGAGGGCACCGAGGGCGACGTGGCCGGCTACCCGACGCCGGAGGAACTTTGGGCCAAGACCTTTGCCACGGCGAACGCGTGGCGCGACCGCTTCGCCGCGGTGCCGTTTGAGGACAAGGGCGGTTCGCACCCGAGCCGCTACTACCAGGACACCGCCGTGGATCGGGTGATGCAGGCCATCGCGGAGGATCGCCCGCGCATCCTGCTCACGCTCGCGACCGGCACGGGCAAGACGTTCATCGCCTTCCAGATCGCGTGGAAACTTTTCCATAGCCGATGGAGTCTGAGCCGCGAGCCGACCCGCCGCCCGCGCATCCTTTTCCTCGCCGACCGGAACATCCTCGCCAACCAAGCCTACAACGCCTTCTCCGCTTTCCCCGAAGATGCGCTGGTGCGGATCGAGCCGGGGGACATTCGCAAGAGGGGCAAGGTGCCGACGAACGGCAGCCTGTTCTTCACCATCTTCCAGACCTTCATGTCGGGACCGGGCGACACGCCCTACTTCGGCGACTATCCGCCGGACTTCTTCGACTTCATCGTCATCGACGAGTGCCATCGCGGCGGTGCGAACGACGAGAGCAACTGGCGCGGCATCCTCGACTACTTCGCGCCCGCGGTGCAGCTCGGCCTGACCGCCACGCCGAAGCGACGGGATAACGTGGACACCTATGCCTACTTCGGCGAGCCGGCGTATATCTACTCCCTCAAGGAAGGCATCAATGACGGCTTCCTCACGCCGTTCAAGGTGAGGCAGATCCAGACGACGATCGACTACTACGTTTACACGTCCGACGACGCGGTGGTGGAGGGCGAGATCGAGGCGGGGAAGGTTTATGAGGAAGCGGATTTCAACCGCAGCATCGAAATCCGGGAGCGCGAAAGGAAGCGCGTCGAGATTTTCCTCGGGCAGATCAACCAGAACGAAAAGACGCTGGTCTTCTGCGCGAACCAGGCGCACGCGCTGATTGTGCGCGACCTCATCAACCAGATGAAGGCGGGCAAAGACCCGAACTACTGCCAGCGGGTCACGGCGGACGACGGCGCGCTCGGCGAGCAGCACCTGCGGGATTTTCAGGACAACGAGAAGAGCATCCCGACCATCCTGACGACCTCGCAAAAGCTCTCCACCGGCGTGGACGCCCGCAACATCCGCAACATCGTGCTGATGCGCCCGATCCACTCGATGATCGAGTTCAAGCAGATCATCGGGCGCGGCACGCGGCTCTTTGACGGGAAGGATTACTTCACGATCTACGACTTCGTAAAGGCCCACCACCATTTCAGCGACCCCGAATGGGACGGCGAGCCGGTGGAAGAGGAGCCGTGCCCGAAGTGCGGCACGCGACCGTGCGCCTGCGAGGTGACGCCGCCCGTGCCGTGCCCGGTGTGTGGCAAGAGCCCGTGCGAATGTCCGAAGGAACCGTGCCCGGAGTGTGGTCACGCGCCATGCCAGTGCGAGGGGCGGAGAAAGGTGAAGGTGAAGCTGGCGGATGGGAAGGAGCGCAGAATCCAGCACATGATGATGACGAGCTTCTGGCATCCCGACGGCACGCCGATGTCGGCGCAGCAGTTCATGGAAATGCTCTTCGGCAAACTGCCCGATTTTTTCCAAAACGAAGACGAACTCCGCGCCCTCTGGAGCGCCCCGGAGACGCGAGCGAAGCTATTGGAGGGCTTGGCCGAACGCGGCTTCGGCCACGATCAACTCGCCGAGATGCAGAAGATCATCGACGCGGAGAAGAGCGACCTTTTCGACGTGCTCGCGCATGTGGCCTACGCCCTGCCGCCGCTAAGTCGCGAAGAGCGGGCCGCGAAGGCGAAGGTGGCGATCACCACGCATTTCAACAGCAGGCAGCAGGTCTTCCTCGATTTCGTGCTCACGCATTACGTGACCGTGGGAGTGGAGGAACTCGATCAAAAGAAACTCACGCCGCTGCTCCGGCTGAAATACCACGACTCCATCGCCGACGCCGTGGCCGACCTCGGCGCGGCAGAGGAAATCGGCAAGGTCTTCACCGGCTTCCAAAAGTATCTCTACCAGCAGATCGCATGAGTCGGCGGCCTGCCGAGCAGACGGGCCTGCATGGTTCGCTAAATCTCCATCGCCCGACGCTCGGCGTGCGAGCGGAGTGCGGCGGCGAAGATCTCGTGGCTGGCGACGGCCTCGTCCGGCGTGACGCAGCCAAAGCGGTCGCCCAGCACGCCCTCGCGCTCGGCGACAAAGGCCGCCCACATCTGCTGGAAGCAATCGCTGAAGCCCGCCTCGAAGATGCCGCCGGTGACGACGGGGAAGGCGTTCGACGAATGGCCCACGTCGTAGCGCTCCCAGACCTGCTCCTTTCGCCGCTCGAAGAACCTCACCGTCTTCGGCTCCTTCGTGGAAAAACGCGCGCCGCGCTCCGTACCGAGCACCTCGATAAACCATGTGTTCATCTCGTGCGGCGCGAGCCGTTTCGTCGAGATGTGCAGCGGCACCTCAGCGCCCGCGATGTCGGTTTCGCAGTGAAGCTGCGCGTTGTCCCACGTATCGCACGCCGCCATGCCGCCCTTCCCGTCGGGGCGCTCGTGGTAGATTTTCTGGAGCTGCGCATAGACGCGCTTCGGCTTCCAGCCGAGCCGCAGCGGCAGATGCACGGCATGCATGCCGAGGTCGCCCATGACGCCGATCTCGCCGCAGAATTTGTTCTGCCGCTTCCAGTTCACCGGCTTCGTCGGGTCCAGATCGCTCGCGTGCCAGAAGCCCGAGCGCACCTCGATCACATGCCCCAGTTTCGCCGAGCGCAGGAACTGCCAGACCTTCTGCACGCCCGGCAGAAACGGAAACTCCGACGAGCAGCGCACGAACCGGCCGAGTTCGTTCGCGGTGTCGCGAATTTTCCGCGCGGCGGCGAGATCGATGCCAAACGGCTTCTCGGCGAAGAGGTCTTTCCCCGCGCGCAGCACGTCGAGATAGATGGCCTCGTGCAGATGGTGCGGCACGGCGACATAGACAAAATCCACGTCGCTCCGCAGCAGTTCGTGGTAGTCGGCGGTGAGCAGCTTCACCGTGGGGATCTGGCGAAACCACTCGCGCGTTTTCTCGACGAGATCGCACACTGCGGTGAGTTCCACCGTCACGGGGAAATCGAGGAGCGCGCACCAGCGGCCGATGGCGCTTGCGACTTCGCGGCCCATGAGGCCGCCGCCGATGATGCCGACTTTGAGTGTTTTCATATTGGGCTGTCTCCCGCACACGGGGAGAAAAGAGGTCCCGATTTTTCGCGATCCTCCCGCGATGTAAAGCGGCGTCTCGTGCCCGGGGTTTTCGGTTTCAAAAACAACCGCAATCCGCGACAAACTCCCCGCTCACCATGAAACGCATCCTCCCCCTCGCCCTCTCTCTTGCCCTCACCGCCCTGGCGCACGCTGCGCCGGGACCGCTCCGCGTCCTCTTCGCCGGCAAAGGCGATGATGCGAGCGGCAAGAAGTGTCACGCACTCATGCGCGATCTCGGGCGCGAAGCGATCTGGTTCGACTACGTGGCGGACAAGGCCGGGCTCACGCCGGAGTGGCTGGCGAAATGTGATGTGGTGCTGCTCGATGCGCCCTCGGGCGACTTCCCTGCGCTTGCGGGATTCGATGCGAAGCGTGTCGTCACCGCGGAAGGAGATGTCGCCGCGGAGCCGATGAAGGCGAAACTGCTCGCCGCCGCGGGCGATGCGCGCCGGAAGGAATACGAGGCTTTTCTCGCGCAGCGGGAGCCGGAGAAGCGGGAGCCGAATCCGAATGTGGCGAACTACGAGAAGCGCCCGGAGCCGCTCACCTTTCAGCATCCGTTTTCCGTGAAAGGCTCGATGGAGCGCACGCAGGTGCCGGCGGACATGCGGCTGGTGCTCTTCGCCGCGGAGCCGGACATCATGAAGCCCATCGCCTTTGCGTGGGACGAGCGCGGGCGGCTGTGGGTCTGCGAGACGCGCGATTATCCGCATGGCGTCTCGCCGGACGGCGAAGGGCATGACGACATCAAGATTTGCGAGGACACGGATGGCGACGGCAAGGCGGACAAATTCACCGTTTTCGCGGACAAGCTGAACATTCCGACCAGCATCACATTCGCCCGCGGCGGAGTGATCGTGTCGCAGCCGCCGCGCCTGCTTTTTCTCAAGGACACGAATGGCGACGACAAGGCGGACGTGCGCGAGGATCTCATCACCGGCTGGGGCATCGGCGACACGCACGCGCAGGCGAGTAATCTGCACTACGGCTACGACAACTGGATTTACGGCTGCGTGGGTTATTCGGGCTTCAAGGGGACGGTCGGCGGGAAGGCGATGCAGTTTGCGCAGGGCACTTACCGCTTCCGCCCGGACGGCTCGGCGCTGGAGTTTTTGCATCAGTTTTCGAACAACTCGTGGGCGCAGAGCTTCAACGCGGCGGGCGATGATTTCGGCGGCACGGCGAATGGGGCGCCGATTTTCTACGGCGGCATCCCGGCGACAATCGTACCGCCCGGCATGCGCGCGATGACGGCGAAGAAGATCAATACCGTGGACACGGCGCACACGATCACGCCGAACTACCGGCAGGTGGATGTGATGGGCGGCTATACGTCGGCGGCCGGCTCGTCATTCATCTACTCCGCGAACCTGCCGCCGCGCCTCCAAGGCAGGGCGATGGTCTGCGAGCCGACGATGAAAATCATCCAGCTCATGGACGTGCAGCCGAGCGGCGCGGGCTATGTGGCAAAGGACGGCTTTAACATCGTGGCGAGCAGCGACGAATGGATGTCGCCGGTCTTCGCCGAGGTCGGGCCGGATGGCGCGGTGTGGTTTGCGGACTGGCAGAATTTCATCATCCAGCACAACCCCACGCCGAGCGTGGAGCGCGGCGGGTACAAGGCCGAGACAGGCGTCGGCGGCGCGCACAAGAACGACCTGCGCGACCACGCGCGCGGGCGCATTTACCGAGTGGTTTGGAGCGGTGCGAAACCGCCCGTCGCTCTTGCCGACGCGAAGTCCACCAGACACGGCACGCTGCTCGCCGGCCTGAGCGGCGACACGCAGTATGGACGCCTCCAGGCTCAGCGGTTCATCGTCGAGGAAAAGGTGGAGGTCGCCGCCCCGGTGCTCTCCGCGATGGTGAAGGCGAACGATGGCAAAGTAGGCGCGATCCACGCGCTCTGGTCGCTGGAAGGTTTGAGCAAGATCGACGAACCCACGCACAAAGCCGCGCTCCTCGCCAAAGACCCCGCACTCCGCCGCAATGCGATCCGCGCGCTCGGCAGCGATGCCGAGGCTCAGGCGCTCCTTTTTGGCAGCGGCGTCATCAGCGATCCCGATCCGGTCACCCGTCTCGCCGCGATGGTGAAGCTCGCCACGTTTCCCACGACTCCGGAAATCAAGACGCTGGTCGGGCAACTCTCCACCGATCCGGTGGTGAAAGCCGACGAATGGCTGGCGGAGGCCGCGCGCATCGTGGCCAAGAAGCACGGGACGCAGGTCTTCAAGGAAGGGCCGAATCTTCTCCCGAATCCGAGCCTCGAAACGCTCGCCGCCGACGGACTTCCGGAAGGTTGGACGCGCCGCGACTACGGCAGCAGGCCGGGCAATGAGAGCGCGGAGTGGAAGGTCGTCACCGGAGCCGGCAACGTCCACTCCGGCACAAACGCGCTGCGCTGCATCACGCGCGACGAAGCGGACACCAGCTTCTTTGCCGAGGTGAAGCTAAAGCCGAACACCGAATACAAGCTGAGCGGCTGGGTGAAGGCGCACGGCATCCGCGGCAAGATCAGCCTGAATGATCACGTCTCGCGCAATGAGACTGACAGGGTCACGAAGGAGAGCGATTGGGTGGAGATCGAGACCACCTGGAACAGCGGCGACCGCACGACGGCGAGCATCAATCTGCTGCATGTCGCGAAGGGCGACGGCTTCTGGGATGACTTGAAGCTCGTGGAACTCCTCCCCGCCGATGAAGCCCCGGTGCTCGCGGGAGACGCGAAGCGCGGCGAGGAGATCTTTTGGAAACACCCCGTCGCCGCCTGCTTGAACTGCCACATGCTCGGCGGAAAAGGCAGCACCGTCGGCCCCGCACTCGACGGAATCGCGGGCCGCTTCGACGCCGCCTACCTCGCGCAAAGCCTCACCGAGCCGGGCAAGGTCCTCGCCAAAGGCTACGAGGCGCTCGGCACCTCACCCATGCCGCCAATGGGCCTGATCCTCAAGCCGCAGGAGCTCGAGGATGTGAAGGCATTCCTTCAGACGCTGAAGAAGTAGCCCGATGGGCTGGGCGTCACTCTTGAACGAAAGAATATGACTCCCTCGAACGCGGTAACGCCGCCAGCGTTGCTGCGTCCACACTCGCGGTTGCAGCGCGTCGTGCTTAGCGTCGCCGGGATCCTGCTAATGCTCGCAGAGTTGTCCCGCCTTCTGCAGCTTTTGGAGTCGTTCCGCGGAGGCACTGTACCTCCCTATGCTGGCGGCATAATTTCTCTTTCACTGAGCACCATTGTCGGAGTCCAGTTGCTCCGTGGTCGCTGGCTGCGGACGGCCATGTGTTTCCTGGTGCTTTTCATCGCAATCGAGGCTTGGGCTACATTGCAGATGCCCGTTTCTATCGACGGCAATTCATTTCGTTATCAGGTTTTGCTGAGCCGTTTGCCATTCATGGTCGTGCATCTCGTTTGCCTAGGGTGCGTCTCGTACGTCCGATGTGCGCTCAATCGCGAAACGTGCGATGCCTAGGCATTCGCTTCGGCGAATCAGTAGGTCTTTCATGTCGGTTGCGCGCTTGCCCCGGAATCGGCGTGGCCTATTCTCTGCCCATGATTCAGACCGTCGAAGCCATCGTTGACGAGCACGGCGCTGTGCGTCTGCTCGAACCCATTCAGCTCGGCCGGCGGCACAGGGCTCTGGTCACGATTCTAGCGGACGAGCCTTCGGAGGCCCACGAAACGGCACTCCTGAGCGAGGCGTCGCTGGCGGTGGATTGGAACCGTCCTGAGGAGGACACCGCATGGTCACACCTGCAGCAGGTTCAGTAGTTCTCGTTCCGTTCCCGTTTTCGGATTTGACGCAGTCCAAGCGCCGTCCGGCGGTGGTCCTCGCTGATGCGGACCGCGGCGACTGGATTCTCTGCCAGGTCACGAGCAAGGCGTATGCGGACTCCCGGGCCGTGGAACTCACGAACGGTGATTTCGAGCGGGGCGGGCTTCAGCTCGTCTGTTACGCGCGACCGGGCAAACTCTTTACGGCGCACGAGAGCCTCTTCGTTTCCGAGGCTGGCGCGCTTTACGCCGAGTCGCTCAAGCGAGTCACGGATGAGGTCGTCTCCGTCAGTCGACGAAACTCCTGAGCAGCCACGACGTCCACTGTCGCTGAGGTTCCTGCCCGCTGGAGCCGTCTGGGGAAAATCGTTTCCGGCTCACGCTCGCGAGTGGGCCGGAAACTGCCTCTTCCGAAGCGATCTACGCCTTCAGTTCCTGGCCGGTGTTGGCGTCGGTGATGCTGAATTTTTCGTGATGAAAAGTGGGGTCGCTGCGGAAGGTGAGGCGGCCGGCGTATTTGCGCTCGATTTCGACGAGGAGTTCCTCGTCCTCGGTGCGGAGGCGCTCCATGACGTGGGGATGCACGATGATCTTGATCTCGTGGATGGTGTCCTGGTGCTTTTTCATGACCTGGTGGAGGGCGCGCTGGAGCTCGACGCTCATGGTCATGGCGCTCTTCACTTTTCCGTGCCCGTGGCAGTAGGGGCAGGTCTCAAAGACGGCGCCGCTGATGGATTCCGCGGCGCGCTGGCGGGTCATCTCCATGAGGCCGAGCGGTGAGATGGGCAGGACGTGGGTCTTTGCCTTGTCACGGCGGAGCCCGTCCTTCACACGCTGGAAGACGGCCTGCTGGTCGCGGCGGGATTTCATGTCGATGAAGTCGCCGATGATGAGGCCGCCGATATTGCGGAGGCGCATCTGGCGGGCCATTTCGTCGGCGGCTTCGAGGTTCGTCTGGAGGATGGTTTTCTCGACGTCCTTGCCGCCCTTGTTGCGGCCGGTGTTTACGTCGATTGCGATGAGGGCCTCGGTTTCGTCGATGACTATGTAGCCGCCGCAGGGGAGCCAGACCTGGCGGTGAAAGGCGTCGTCGATCTGCTTCTGGACGCTGAAGTTTTCAAAGATGGGCAGCGGGCCGACGTAGTGCTTGATGCGTGAGGCGGAGCGCTTGGAGATCTGGCCGACCATGTCGGTCATGCGTTTCACGGCGTGCTCGTCGTCGCAGATGACCTCGTCGATTTCGTCGGTGAGAAAGTCGCGGACGGTGCGCTCGATCAGGTCGGGCTCCTCGAAGACGCAGGCGGGTGCCGGCTTGGTTTTCATGGCGTCCTCGATGGCGCGCCACTGTTCGATGAGCAGGCCGAGGTCGCGGACAAAGTAACGCTCGCGCTGGCCTTCGCCGACGGTGCGGACGATGAGGCCCATGCCTTCCGGGATGTCGAGTTCCTTGAGGATTTTGCGGAGGCGGTCGCGCTCCTTGGGGGACTCGATCTTCCGTGAGATGCCGCACTGGTCGCTATACGGCATGAGCACGAGGTAGCGGCCGGCGAGGGAGAGGTTGGTGGTGATGCGGGGGCCTTTGGTGCTGATCGGGCCTTTGGTGACCTGGACGAGGACCTCGGAGCCGACGGGGTAGATGCTGGGGATGTCCTTGGCCGTGATCCGCTCCTGCTTCTTCTTGCCGCTGCCGCTGCGCTCGACCTGCTCGATGCCGCTGTCGAGGGCGGCCGGGAGGGCGTCCCAGAAATGGAGGAAGGCGTTCTTTTCAAAGCCGATATCGACAAACATGGCCTTGAGGCCGTGCTCGATGTTCTTCACGCGGCCTTTGAAGATGCTGCCGACGATATTGCGGTCGGTCTGCCGCTCGATGGAGTATTCCTCGAGGGTGCCGTTTTCAAACAGCGCGACGCGCCGCTCGAGTTTTTCGCAGTTGATGATGAGTTTGTTGCCGGTCTGGCGCGGGGCCAGTCCGATGAGGCGTTTTACGCGTTCGGTCATGGAGATGAGTTTGGGATAAAGTTTAGAGAGCACGGGGTTACCTTCCCTCCTGGGTGGAGGGACGGGGGCTGTCGCTCCGGCCGCCGAATATCCGCTGGAGGAATCCTTTGGACTGGGCGGCGGGCTTTGGCGGAGCGGGAGCGGAAAGTTTGCGGTTCTGGACTTTGCCGCGGGCGTCGGGCGCGGCGCGGATGTCGGGTTGGGCGGCGATCTGCTTATCCTGTTTTTTCCGGGTCGGACCTTCGGTGTGATCGGCGGTTTCCTGGTCGGCCGCGAGCAGCGCGGGCACTTCGCTCTTCTTGAAATCGACGAGTTCGATGGGATTGAAACTGCCCACCGCCGGGGCGAGCGCGGCCAGGCCAGGATCGTAGCCTTTTTCGAGCGCGAGGCTTTCCTCCATGATCTTCTGGGCGATGGGCGCGGAGACGCCGCCGCCGGATTTGGCGCCCTGGACCATCACGCAGATGGCCAGTTTCGGATCCTCGTACGGCGCGAAGGTGATGAACCAGGTGTGGTTGTCCTTCACTTTCTTGCCTTCCGTTTCGCGCCAGAACTGCGCGGTGCCGGTCTTCCCCGCGACGCTGACGCCCTTGATCTGCGCCCGCTTGCCGGTGCCGGTATCCACGACGCGGCGCATGCCTTCGCGCACGGATTCGATCTGCTGATCGCTGATGCCGACGGCGTGCAGGTCGGCGCGGATCGTCGGCTCCGGCGGCGCGACGAGCGTGCCGTCTTCGTTTTTCACGTCATTGCCCTGCTGGTCGAGGACACGGTGGACGAGGCGGGGGACGTAGGAGGTGCCGCGGTTTGCTATCGTCGCGACGACCATCGCCATCTGGAGCGGCGAGGCCTCGACGGAGCCCTGTCCGATGGAGGTATTGGCGGTGTAGCCATTGGACCACCGGGCCTGCGGCTCGACGCGCTTCAGCCATTCCGGTCCGGGGAGAATGCCGGGGCTTTCACCCGTCAAAGGCACGCCGGTCTTTTTTCCAAGCCCGAGCTGCTCGCCGACGGCGTCGATCTGCTCGATGCCGGCGGCGTTGCCCCATTGGTAGAAGAAGCAGTTGCAGGAATGCTTGAGCGCATCGGGCAGCGAAAGTGAGCCGTGGGCGCCGCCTTTGTCTGCGATCCAGCATTTCATGGCCTTGTTGCCGTAGGTCACGCTGCCGGAGCAGTTGTAGGTGCGCTCGGCGGGGATGCCGGCTCGCAGGCCGGCGAGGGCCGTGACGGCCTTGTAGGTCGAGCCCGGTGCGTAGCCCTGGATGGCGCGGTTGGTGAGCGGATCGGTCTGGTCCTTGTCCAGCACGTCCCAATTCTCGGTCGTGACGCTGGGGATGAAGACGTTCGGGTCGTAGGACGGGACGGACACCATCGCGAGGATCTCTCCGTTCTTGGGATTGACCACGACCGCCGCGCCGCGCCCGATCCCGGACTGGCGCATGGCGCGCTCGGTGATGTACTGGATGCGGGCGTCGATGGTCAGATAGACGTTGTTCCCCGGCTTGGCGGGCTCGTTGCGGACCTCGCCGGTGATGACGCCTTTGACGCTGCGCTGGAGCACGCGCACGCCGGGCGTCCCGCGGATCCATTTGTCGTACTTGGCCTCTACCTGCGATTTCCCCTCCACGTCGGGCTGGTAAAACGTGTAGTCGCCCACGTCCGGCAGCCGGTCGATGTCATTCGGCGCGCCGACGTAGCCGAGCAGATGCGTGGCGAATGCGCCATAGACATACTCGCGCACCGGCTTGGTCGCGATCTCCACGCCGGGAAGGCCGACGTCGTGCTCGGAGAATTTCGCGATGGTCGGAAAGTCGAGTTCCTCCTGGTACGTGAAAGGCACGAGCGTGTCGTTTCGGAAATGCGTCTGCAGGCGCTCGGAGTTGTAGTCCCTCGCGAGGTCGAACTGTTGGAGACGCGAGATCACGCTTTCATTGACAATCTTGACGATGTCGGGCTCGCGCATCTTCTTCCGCATCTGCCGGATCGTGGCCACATACTCCGTCGTCGGCGGCGGCCCATACTGCTGGCGGTAGCCGCGCACCATGTCGGGGAGGTAAAAATCCACCTCATAGCTGGCGCGGTTGGTCACCAGCGTGATGCCATTGCGGTCGCGGATCTCACCGCGCATGGACGGCATGCGGACGGTGACCTCGGACTTGCCGGCGATCTTTTTCCGCCACACCTCCCCCCGCAGCACCTGCTCGTACCACAGCTTCGCCACCAGCAGGCTGAAGGAGCACAGCATCATGAAGCCGACGAAAATCACCCGCCACTCGGCGCTGGGACGGCGGGAAAAACGACGGGCCATATCAGGTGGGACGCTTGGCTTGGCGCACGGGTTGAGGGTCGTAGCCCGAGAGAAAGGCCAGATAGTTCAGCACAAAGAAGAAAAACGGAGACAGCAGCGCCGCTGCGAGGCCGGCTCCCCCGATGCGCCACCAGACCTCCTGGTTCACGATGAATACGACCGGCTCCTGCCGGAACGTGCGCATGAGATACTCCGCGAGCACGATGACCGAGGTGCATGCGCCGCTCAGCAGGCAGTGGATCTCCCAGCGCCCGCGCTGGAAAAGCGGGCGGAAGCCGTTCATCAGCGCGCCGAGGATCGCGTACATCACGATCGACCAGCCCAGCGCCACCTCCACGCTCCCCTCGCCCGCGAGGTCCACCTGCACGTGGAGCGCGTCCCACATCAGCCCGCCGAAAAAGGCAAGCGCGAGCATCCCCGGCACGGGGAAGGCCAGCGCCCCGTAGAACATGATGATGGGCATCAGCAGCACACGCGCGCCGTACGGCGGCAGCGGGGCGATCAGGTGCTGGGTCACCAGCCCCCCAAACATCGCCGCCAGGATCACAAGAAAAAACCTCATCGCCGTGCGGTCCTCATTTGTTTTTCCCGATGACGACGAAAACGTCCTCGATCGTCGTGAGATCCACCGCCGGGACGATCGTCGCGTGTCCGTCCAGGCCGCCGACCTTGAATTCGCGCACCTGACCGATCAGCACGCCCGCGGGAAAGACCCCGCCAGCGCCCGAACTGAAGACATTCTGGCCGCGCTGCAGATTCGCCTGCTTGGAAATGAAATTCAGTCCGATGCTCGGCGCGCCGCTGCCGGAAAGGCGCTCCCCCTTCACGATCCCCTGCTCCCGCGTGCCCTCGACATTCGCCGCCACCTTGCACGTCTCGTCCGCGATGAGCACCACCGTCGCGGAATGCTCGGCGACCACCGTCGTCTTCCCGACCAGGCCCGCCTCGGTCAGCACCGGCTGGTCGCCGTCCTTCGCCAGCCCGTCCTTCGTGCCACGGTCGATGATGATTTTGTTGTACCACGTCGAGGAGTCGCGGGCGATGATCCGCGCCGGCTTCAGCGTGAAAATCGCGCGCTCCCGGTACTGCAGCGCCTTGCGGAGCTGATTGTTCTCCGCCTCCAGGCCGCGCAGCGTCTGGTTCGTGGCGCTGAGATCCTTGTTCAGCACGCTGAGCCGCTTGTTGTCCTCCTCCAGTTCGTCGAGCTTTTTCAATCCCTCGCGGAAATCGCGGTACTTCTTTTCGAGCGACGAGCCCGTCTTCAGAAACGGCGAGATCATCCCGAGGAAGCCCGCCTGCACGCGCCGCATATTATGAGGGCTCAGGACCAGGATCAACCCCACGAGCACCACAAACGCCGTGACAGACGGAATGACGATGCGGCGGTTCATGCCGAGGCGGGCCGCAGCCGGATTGGGGGTATTGCGAACGCAGCCATGCGTGCGGGAGCGCCTACGAGCGCCGTGTGTCCGTTGTGGCCACCTGGCGCAGGAACTTGATCTCGCTCAGCGCGCGGCCCGTACCCTCGGCCACGGCGCTCAGCGGATCCTCGGCCACATGGACCGGGAGCCCTGTTTCTTCGGTGAGCAGACGATCCAGGCCGCGCAGCAGCGCGCCACCTCCCGCGAGCACCAGCCCGCGGTCCACGAGATCGGCGGAAAGCTCCGGCGGGCAGCGTTCGAGCGTCACGCGCACGGAATCGACAATGGTTGAAATCGGCTCCAGCAAAGCCTCGCGCACCTCCTGCGAGGTGATCGTAAGCGTCTTCGGCAGCCCCGCCACCAGATCGCGCCCCTTCACCTCCATCGTCGTCTCCTTCTCCATCGGATACGCGCTCCCGATCTTGATCTTGATGTCCTCCGCCGTCCGCTCCCCGATCATCAGATTGTACGCCCGCTTCATGTACTGGATGATCGCCTCATCCAGCTCATCGCCCGCCACCCGGACACTCCGGCAAAAGACGATGCCCGAGAGCGAGATCAGCGCCACCTCCGTCGTCCCCCCGCCGATGTCGATGATCATATTGCCCGCCGCATCCTGCACCGGCAGCCCGCAGCCGATCGCCGCCGCCATCGGCTCCTCGATGAGATGCACCTCCCGCGCCCCCGCCCGCAGCGCGCTCTCCTTCACCGCGCGCTTCTCCACCTCCGTGATCCCGCTCGGCACCGCGATCACCACCCGCGGCCTCGGCCGGAAAAGCGTCCGCCGGTTGTGCACCTTGTGGATGAAATGCCGCAGCATCGCCTCCGTCACCTCAAAGTCCGCGATCACCCCGTCCTTCAGCGGACGGATCGCCACGATATTCCCCGGCGTGCGCCCCAGCATACGCTTCGCCTCATCGCCCACCGCCAGCACATGGTTCGTGCCCGCCCGCACCGCCACCACCGACGGCTCGCGCAGCACGATCCCGTGATCCTTCACATAGACCAGCGTATTCGCCGTGCCGAGATCGATGCCGATGTCATTGGAGAACAGCCCAAAAATTCCATTAAACATTCAAAGTGAACCTCTTCTTAAATCGTAAAATTGTGACTTGCGGGGTGACCTTTCCGAAGGGGCGCGGACGCAGCGGAATCATCGTTCTCCGCTCTAAAAATTCGCCGCAGCCTGATCGAAAAGCGGCTGAAATTAGGGGCGCGCCCCGGCCACCGTCAAAAGAAATCGCCAGCCATTCGCGAAACCGTGCGCGTTTGCCGGCCAGGCGTGATTTTTCGCGTGAGAAGTGCACGTTTCCCGGCATCGTGCAACACCATGAACCAACGCCGCCTCCTCGTCCGCGCCATCCCTATCGGCATCGCC
>JANOBH010000085.1:0-25203 GCA_031411535.1 Chthoniobacter sp.
TCTTAATATTCCACCAGCCGTGGACGAGCAGGGTGGGCATCTCGTCGTCGGAAAAGCCGAGCGCTTTCAGCATCACCGGCCAGTAAACGCCGTGCGCGGGGATCATGATGTCCTTGCCGATGACGTGCAGCGGCGGCCACCAATGGGTGAAGTCGGAAGCGGGAGGTCGGAAGTCGGAAGTGGCGGCTCGCTCCAACTTCGCACTTCCGCGTTCCGCGTTCGGGTCGTGGCCGGGGACGAAGCTGATGTAGTTCACCAGCGCGTCGAACCAGACGTAGGTGACGAAGCCGGCGCCGAAAGTCTCCGGGAAGGGAATGCCCCACTTCAGCCGCGACGCGGGGCGCGAGATGCAAAGGTCGCCCTCGAGTTTTTCCACCGCATTGCGCAGCTCGGCGACCCGGAAATCGGGGACGACGAACGGCTTTCCGGCGGCGGTGCGCTTATCGATGAAATCGAGGAGCCACTGCTTCGGGTCGCAGCCGGGCAGTCCGGTTGCGGGGTCCTGCGTGAGGCGGAAGTAGAAGTTTTCCTCGTCGCGCTCCTCCACGAGGCCCCACTCAGGGCCGAACTCCCCGTCGGGTCCGCGCTCTTTGTCGGTGAGGAACTGTTCCTGCCGCACGCTGTAAAAGCCGCGCTGGGTCTTCTTGTAAATCCATCGGCTCCCGCCGGTCGCGGGGTCTTTGTCGTCCCAGAGCTTCTGCAAATTGGCGCGCACGCATTCCTTGTGCAGCGGGTCGGTGGTGGCTGCCCATCGGTCGTAGCGGACGTCGAGTTTGGCCCAGAGCGCGATGAATTTCGTGGTGATCTCATCGACGAACTGCTGCGGGGCGACGCCCTGCTTGTCGGCGGACTGCTGGACCTTCTGCCCGTGCTGATCGACGCCGGTGAGGTAGAAAACGTCCTCGCCTTTCAGCCGGTGGTAGCGGGCGAGGACATCGGCCAGCACCTTTTCGTAGGCGTGCCCGATGTGCGGGGCGCCATTGGTGTAGTCGATCGCGGTGGTGATGAAAAAGGTCTCGGCCATGAGGGCGGGGAACTTGGGCGAAGCGGCCCGCGAAGGCAACGGCTAAGCCGCCCGGCGGACCGCCCGGATCACGCGCTTTTTTTGATCTTCCCGCCCCAGCCGAGGATCTTCGCCTTGGCACCGGCGGACTCGGCTTCGGCGATCATCCCGGCGCGGACGTAGAAGAGGGAGAGGCTGGACCAGGCGAGCTGGTCATTGGGCCGGAGCTCGACGGTGCGCAGGCCGGCGGCGATGGCCTCGGGGTAGCGCCCGGTTTTCATCAGCGCCATGCCGAGCGCGTGCCAGCCATCGGAGAAGTCCGGCGCGAGCACGGTGCAGCGGGCGTATTTCTCCACCGCAGCATCGAGCTCGCCGAGCGCGAGGTCGCCATTGGCGTCGTCGAAAAGCTCCTCGACCTCCGGGCTCATGCCATGCGCGGGCGCGGCTAGCCGCGGTGCTCTGCGATGCGCGCCTCGGCGCGCCGTAGCTTCAGCCACTCGGCGAAAAGCGATTCCCGCGAAAACTGCGCGAGGTTTTCCGCGAGGAATTCCTTCTGCGCGTCGAATTTCGAGTCATCGACGGGCGGACGCTTGTCCACGTGGATGATGTCTCCGCCGGTGCCCGTGGGTGTGAACGGGCTGAGCGCGCCCTCCTTCATTTCAAAGGCCGTCATCATCACCTCGCGGGCGTCGGGCTGGTCAAATTTCGGCTCGGCCTGCGAGAATGCGCCAAACGCCTCCGCTTTCGCCCCGGCGGCCTCGGCGGCCTCGGCAAAGGTTTTGCCGGCCTTGATCGCGGCGTCGATCTTGTTCCGGATTTCGGCGGCCTTCAGACCCATGGCCTCCTGAGCGCGCTCGCGCTTGAGCTGCTCGGCGAGCTGGGTTTTCGCCTCCTCAAAAGTCAGCGGACGGGCCTCGATGATGCCCGTGAGCCGGAGGATGAAATAGCCGCGATCGGTGCCGATGATCTCGCTGACGGGCGCCTTCTCGGAAAGCTTGAAAGCCGCAGCCGCGGCGGCGGGCGCGCTGCCGATCGCGGCCGGCGGTTCGCGGCGCGAAAACTCAGCCGTCTCCTCGACCTTCACCCCGGCCTTTTCGGCAGCGCCGTCAAAGTCCGCATCCTTCTCGGCGAGCGCGGCGGCGAAATCCTCCGCAGCCCGTCCCAGCTTGCCCAGCGCCTCGGCGCGCTCCCTGGGTTCGAGAGGCTTGTCCGTCGCCGGGAGGAGGAAAGCGACCACCTTGACCTTGCGCTTTTCATCGGACTTGAGCTGGCCCTGGCGCTCGTTGTAGAGCTTCGTCACCTCCTCGTCGGGCGCCGCGGCGGCTGCCAGGAAATCCTCGAGTTTCAAGCGAACAACGGACGCCTCGATCTTCTGGTAACGCTCATCGAAGGCCGCGCGCACTTCGCCGGGACCAGGCGCGACTGTCGCGCCGAGGAGCGACTTCAGCTTTTTCAGCCGCAAATCGTCGCGGATGAGCTCCTCGAGCTGGTCCTTTCCGAGGCCGCGGGGCTGGAGCGCGTTTTCAAAAATCAGCGCATACTTCGCGGGATCGAAAGCGCCGTTCGCCTGGAAAACGGGCATCGCCTGGATGGCTGCGAGCACCTCCTCGTCGGTCGCATTGATCCCGAGCGCGCCGGCCTCGTGACGGACGACCATGCTGTTCCAGACAAAGTTCTCGATCGCCTCGTCCATGCTCTGCGCCCTGCCGGCAAAGGTCATGAGCATCTCCTGCATCCCGAGACTGCGGGCGAGCTCGAATTTCCTGCCTTCGCGGAGCTTTTGCACCTGCGACACGGGTCGTCCGTAGATGGTGGCCGCGGCCCCATCACCCGCCTTGTCGAGGAACTTACCGTTAAAAAATCCGACGAAACTGATGATGAGGAGCACCGTGAAAACGATGAGCAGCGGCTGCTGATAACGGCGGAGGAGATGATTGACCATGTGGGGAAGTTTCGATGTTGATTTCGCCGGAGGCCGTCACTAGCTTGCCCGCCGCCGAGCCGATGAAGTTACGTTTTTCCTCCCGAACCCAGCAACTCCTTTCTGCCGCAGGATGCGCATTGTTGCTGGGTTCCGCCGCGATGGCGCAGCAGGACGCGGATGTTTTCATCGGAGGCCAGGCCCAGCGCGTGAAAGTCATCGGCGTGAGCGGCTCCTCACTCATGGTGAAGACGGAATTCGGCGAGCAGGGCCTGCCGCTGGCGCGCATCCAGGAGGTCCGCATGGCACCGCCGCCGGAGCTGGCGCAGGCGTTTCAGGCATATCAGGCAAAGGAGTACGGGAAAGCGCTGCCTCTTTTGAAGAGCGTGGCGGATCGCTTCCGTGGCATGCCGTCGGCGTGGGCGCAGCAGGCCTCCGGCATGCTCGTGGAGATCCACCTCGCCATGAATGATGCGGCGAAAGCGGACGCGGACTACGCCGCTTTCGTAAAGGCATACCCGGCGGGCGGCACGGCGCAGGCCGACGTGCTGGCGGCCCGCATCGCCGCAGCGAAGAAAAATTACGACCTCGCGAAGCAGAAGCTCGCCCCGATCACCGAGGCCGCGCTCAAAGAAAAAGCCGTCAACCCGGCGAATGCCCTGGCCTACAGCCAGGCGTTTCTCGTCAGCGGCCAGGTGAAGGAGACCGAGGGAAACTTTGCCGGCGCCCTCGAAGATTATTTGCGCACCGTCACCCTCTTCTATCATGATCGCGCCGCTGTCGGTGCCGCTCAGGAGCGCGCTGACAGCCTCCGCACCCAGCACCCGGAAGTCACCGTCCCCTGAAACTCATCCCCTTTTTTAAAACCACCATGATCCCAGCCCCACTCCGCCGTCTCCTCCTGCCCGCCGCCACTCTCGCCGTGCTCGCGCTCGGTTGCTCGACCGGATTCGCCCAGGAAGAGGCGGCCGCCGAGGCGCCCCACGCGCAGAGCGTCATCGAAGTCATCATGGAGGGCGGCCCCCTCATCATGCTGATCTGGCTTTGTATCATCGGCACGTCCGTCACGATGGTCACGCTCATCATCCAGAACGCCATGTCCATGAGAAAGGACAAGCTGGCCCCGCCTCCGCTCATCCAGGCGCTCCAGCAGACGATCGGCGCGGGGAATTACCAGGAAGCGTGGGCCACTTGCGCCGCCAACAAGAACTACCTGGCAAATGTCCTCAAGGCCGGGCTCAGCCGTCTCGGCCGGGGAAAGGAAGCGGTCAGCGACGCGGTCGCCGAACATGGACTGCGCGAGGCCACCGTGCTTCGCACGCGCAACAGCTATCTTTCAGTCATCGGGGTCGTCAGCCCCATGATCGGGCTGCTCGGAACGGTCATCGGAATGATGGGCGCCTTCGCCGTGCTGGGCAGCAGCGGCATGAAGAATCCCGGAGCACTCGCGGGCAAAATCGGTGAGGTGCTCCTCGCGACGGCCAGCGGTCTCTTCATCGCGATTCCGGCATTCGTCGCCTACTACGTCTTCCGCAACGTCTCGCAAATGTGCATCGTCCACGCGGATGACATTGTGAACAATCTGCTGCTCGACATTCCGTACGACGAGCTGGCAGGTGTGCAGATCGGGGAAAACTTCGACGCCGGCGCACCCATGGCCGGCTTCAGCGCGGGTGCCCGCAAGGTCTCGATGGCGCTCACCACCGCCTGCCCGGTATGCAACGGTGCGGTCACGCCCGGCGTGAATCCCTGCCCGCACTGCGGCGCGACCCTCGACTGGTCGGCCTGATTCGCTCCCGATGGCCCACCACGCCACCCACTCCAAGAGCGCGAAGGCGCAGACCCGGATGGTTCCGGAGGAGGATCCGGAATTTCAGATCGCTCCGATGATCGACATTCTGCTCGTGCTGCTCGTCTTCTTCATGTCGATCAGCACGTCGGAAATCCTTCAGGTCAGCGAAGGCGTGGTCCTGCCAGTGGCCAAGGACGCGGCAAAAAGGACAAAGCCCAGCGGCGAGGTGCTCGTCAACGTGCTCTGGAATCCGATTAACAACATCGGCAGCATCGAGATTTCCGAGCAGGTATTTGATCGCGCCAATCAGATCGCCGGGCTTCTGACGTCGGCGGTGAAGGCTCATCCCGAAACGCGCATCCTGATCCGCGCAGACCGCAACGTCCGCTACGACTACCTGCGCTCGGTCATGGTCGTCGCAGGCGCCGCCGGCGTCGGCAAAGTCACCTTCTCCGTCGTGGATAAAGACGATAGCGCGGCTCCCGCACCCGCCCCATAGTCACGGCAACCCCGTTAACCCCCAAACCCTCAAACTTCCTTAACTTATGGGTGGATCAGTAGGCTCCGAAGATGGCGACATGGGATTTCAAATCGCCCCGATGGTTGATGTTGTATTCGTGCTCATGCTCTTTTTCATGGCCAGCGCCGGCCAGCAGGTCACCGAAAACGAACTCAACATCGCGCTCCCCAGCGGCGCTCCCGCAGCGCCGGGTGCCACTCCTCCGGTGCCGATCATCATCGACATTTCCGCCGAGGGCCAGGTGACGATGAACAAGCAGTCCTTTGGGACGCCAGCCGACAAGAGCCTCACCGCCCTCAAGGAGTGGTTGAAAAACGCGCGCGAACAGTTTGGCGGCGACGATCCCGTGATCATCCGCCCGACCCCCGAGACGCGCCATGAGCGCATCATCGACGTGCTCAACGCCGCCGCCGCCGCAGGCGTGACAAAGCTCTCGTTCAGCTAAAGCGACTTCACCCGGATCCAAGTCTCCGCGCTCCGTCCGGTCGCCGCGTCACGCACCGTGAGCCGGTGCTCTCCCTCCTTCGCCAGCGCGAAAGCGCGCCCGTCCCGCTCGCCCACCTCCAGCGAATCGCTCACCCACGCGAGCCGCGCCGCGCCGACCGCCTCCAGCGGCACGCGCCGGCTGGATGGCAGATCCGGATCGACCAGAAAGGTCGTCCCCGGCAGCGGCGAAACCAGCCGCAACGCGGGCGCGGCGGAAGCCACGCTCACTCGCGCCGCCAGCGCATTCTCCGCGCTTTGGCTCCACGTCAGGTATTCCACGCCCAGCTTCGCCCGCCCGCCGGCATCGTAGTCCTCCGGCGATTCCTGCGGCGGCAGCCGGGCGCGGAGAAATTTCTCCCGCACCGAATCGGGCCGCGTCTCCGTCAGCAGTTTCCCCGTCAGCGGATGCACCTCGCGCTCCACGATCTCCTCCGGCTGCGCATACCACGTCGTGCCGAACCGCGAATGCAGCCGCTCAAAAACCGCATGCATGATCGGCGCAGCCCCCGTCACTCCGGAGACCTCCCGCATCGGCGAGCCGTCAAAGTTTCCCACCCATACGCCGACCGTGAACTCCGGCGTGAATCCCATCGCCCAGTTGTCCCGAAAATCCGTGCTCGTCCCCGTCTTGCACGCCACGGGAAAATCAAACCGCAGCGCCGAGTGCATGCCGAACGAAGGCGTGCGCGCCGCGTTGTCACTCAGCATGTCCGCGATCAGCCACGCGCAATTCCGCGTCTCCGCCGTCGGACGTTGAGCCTCGGGCGCCGAGCGCTGGTCACTCCCCTCCCGCTGCACACGCCACGGTTTCCACTCCCCGCCGCGCGCCAGCGTCGCATACGCATTCGTCAGCTCGATCAGCCGCGCCTCCGCATTCCCGATCGTCAGCCCCAGCCCGTAGGCTTCCGCCGGCCGCTCCAGCGTCGTCATCCCCCACCCGCGCAGCCGCTCCTGCAGCGCTGCTGCGCCGCCGACAGACGCCAGCACTTTCACCGCCGGGATGTTCAGCGAATTCGCCAGCGCCATCCGGTAGCGCACCGGGCCGTTGCACCGCCTGCTGTAGTTCTCTGGCCGGTAGAGCCCCGTCGAGGTGGCGAAAAGCGCAGGCACATCCGCGACCACCGTTGCCGGCGTAGCGCCGCGCTCCAGCGCGAGGAGGTAGGTGAAAGGCTTGAGCGTCGAGCCTGCCGAGCGCCGCGCCGTCGCCCCATTCACCTGGCCCGCACCGGGCGCGAAATAGTCCCCCGACCCCACCAGCGCGAGCACTTCGCCCGACGGGTTGTCCAGCACCACCACCGCCGCGTCCCTCACGTTCTGTCCGCGCAGCTTCGCCATCCGCTCGCGCACCGTGTCCTCCGTGAAGCGGTTCAGATCGAGGTCCAGCGTCGTCGCGATCTCCGGCCCAGCGCCTTCCGGCAGCTCCCGCAGCGCGAGATCGACGAAATGCGGTGCGCGGAAAAGGCGGCGCGGCGGCAGAAGGCGCAGCGCCTCCTGCGTCGCGCGCGCGCTCTGCGCCGCGGTCAGCCAGCCGTTGTCGCGCATCCGCCGCAGCACCGTTTCCTGCCGGCGTTTCGCGGCGGCAAAAGCCGCGTGCGGATTCAGCCGCGTCGGATTCTTCGGCAGCCCCGCGATGAATGCCGCCTCCGCGTCGCTCAGATCCGCGATCGGTTTGCCGAAATAGTAGTTTGCAGCCGCCGCGCAGCCGACATTCAGATTCCCAAAATCCAGCCGGTTCAAATACGCCGCGAGAATCCGCTCTTTCGTCCAGAGCTGCTCCAGCCGCAGCGCCTGCGCGGTCTCGATCACCTTCGTCCGCCACGTCCGCGGCCTCGGCTCCGAGAGCTTGACGAGCTGTTGCGTTATCGTCGAAGCGCCCGAGGTCACGCGCGAGTGCCTCACATTCGCCACCACCGCGCGGGCCAGCGCCAGCACGTCCACGCCGCGATGCTCAAAGAACCGTTTGTCCTCCGCCGCGAGCATCGCCTGCATGAGATTTGCCGGCACTTCCGCAAACGGAACCTCCCGCGCAAACCGCTCCTCCACCCGCGCCTCCCGCAGCGTCGCGCCATTGCGATCCGTGAACTCCAAACTCTGCGCCCGCGGCCGCAGCAGCGCCGCCGGCAGCGGTACAAACTTCAGCCCCACCCACGCGACGGCCATCAACGCGATGACTGCGCAGGCAGCAATGCGTGCCGCCTTCCATGCCTTCGCCTTCATTTCAGCGGCAGGCTTGTGAGCTGCACCGTCTCCGTCATCCCGAAGCGCTCGGGATGATACATCTCCTCGATCTTCGCCGCCGGGGCCGTCGCCGTCCCCGCGGCGCGCACACGGGCGAGATAGCGGATCGTGTACTGCCCCGGATAGATCGAGTCCGCGAAGAACAGCGCGCGGTCCTCCCGCAGTTCCTTGTGATCACTCACCCACGCTCGCCCGAGCGCCTCACCCGCGCGCGTCTCCTGCGACTTAAAGACGGGATTGATCGCCTCAAAAACCGACGGTAGCGGATCATCCACCGCCACGTAATTCGCGCGCCGCCGCACGTCGAGGTTCAGAGTCACCAGCACCCGGTCGCCCACGCGCGCGTCCTTGAGTTCCGCGAGCGTCCCGTCGTCCTCCACTTTCGCGTAGGTGCGTGTGATCGCGTAGCCCTGGTCCTGGCGCGGCGTCGCCATCGTCCGCGGACGCGACTCGACCTCGATTTCGGTGAAAACGCGCCTCCGCCCCGGATTCAAGAGCTGGAGGGGCTTCGCGGCCCCGTCGTTGTTCAGCGCGAAATCCGTCGCGCTGAGCGGCGCTTCGTTGCTCAGGTCGAAAGCCGTGCGCTTTTCTCCCCACGCCAGCGTCCCGGCGATTGCGCCGCCGGCTTTCTCCGTCACGGGCAGGTACTCGCTCAGCGCGAGCAGCGACCAGATGTTTCCCTGCGTCGTCCCCCAGTGCCCGCCCATGCGGCGGCCAAAGAGTTCCGTCACCAGCGGATCGACCGCCGCCGCGCCGGGCTGATGCCGCGTCCACGCGAGCAGCCGCATCGCCGAGTCTCGCGACGAACTCCAGAACGAGTCGTTCTCCGGCACGTTCGCGTCCTGCGCCGGATCGAGCAGCGCGCCGACCATCTCGGCCGGTCCTTTCGCCTCGATGATCGCCAGCGCGAGAAGCGCGCGGTTCTCCGAGCTGAGCTGGCCGCGCTTTTTAAAGAGCAGCTCGTGATATGCCGGCTCCGCCTTGCCCGCGAGCGCGAGCGTGTAGAGCGCGAGGCAGCGATCCGACGGACCACCACGATCAAAGTGCCCGTCAATGGCGTCCGTACCCGTCCCGCGCAACCGATCGCTCAGGTATTTGCACAGCTTCGCGAAGTCCTCCTCCGGCACCGCGAAGCCCGCGCGCCGCGCCGTCGCCAGCCCGAAGCCGCCATACGCGCTGCCCCAGAAAAGCGGCTCGCTCTGCCCCGGCCAGTACGAGAGCCCGCCCGAAGTGGTCTGCATCGAGAGCAGCCGGTCGATGCCGTGCGCCACCGCCTGCCCGATCTCTGCGTCCGTCTTTTTCAGCGACGGCAGCACCGCGCGGAAGCCGCGCATCGTCACCCACGGCAGCGTGCTCGACGTCGTCTGCTCCACGCAGCCGTACGGGTAGTGGAGCAACTGCTCCACCGACTCGCGCATCTCCAGCATGCGGGAGTTCGTCACCGTCACGCGCACGATGCCGCTGCCCTCGCGCAGTTCGGGATTCATCCCGGCCAGCAGGTCGGACTCCGCGGCGTCCGTGTGGCTGGTGCGCAGCTCGCGCAGCAGCGGCACGGGGTAGCCGACATTCAGCGTCGTCTGCACGGCGTCGCGATACGCCAGGCCACCACCCGCCGCTTTGAAACGCGCCGTCCACTTCCATTTCGCCTGGCCCACATTCTTGAACTCGACCGGGAAATCCACGGCCAGCGAACCGTGCGCCGGCAGCGTCACGCGGCGCGTCGTATTTTCCGCCACGGCCGTCTCGTCCAGCTCCAGAGCCACTTCCACGTCGCCGTCGCTGTCCGTGGTGTTGTGCAGCACGCCACGCAGGATGAGCTTGTCGCCGACATTTGCAAAACGTGGGAGCGCCGGCTCCAGCATCACCGGCTTGTTCACCTCGAACGCCGACTCCGCGCTGCCGAACTGGTTCCGCGCCGTCTGCGCCACGGCGATCACGCGGTAGCGCGTGAGGCTGTCCGGCGCGGCGAACTTCGCCGCGATGCGCCCGTCCGCATCGGTCTTGATGCTTCCGTTCCAAAACGCGCATGCGACAAAGTTTTTCCGCAGCGACTCCGATTCCCCTCCACCATCGCCCACGAGATAGCCCTTGTTGCCGAATGAGCGCTCGTCCGGATCTTCGCTCAGCAGCGTCGGCAGCGTCAGTCCGGTCGTCACAGAGAGCGCGCGCTCCTGGTTGAAAAAGGCGAGCGGGTTTGGCGTCTCGTAGCCCATGAGACTGAGCACGCCCTCATCCACGGCGTAAAGCGTGACCTCGGCGTTCGCGACCGGCTTTCCGTCAGCATCGAGCACCTGCGCGCCGAGGCTGACCTCATCACCGGGCCGGTAGGCTTGCGCGTCCGGTTTCACATAGACGCTCAGCTTGGCGTCGGCGCGCGCGACTTTCAGCTCGCAGTAGCCCACGCGGTACTCGGGCGCTTTTACTTTTCGCGGGCTGTCTGCCGCGCCGCGCAGGAGCATGACCGAGACGTACACGTTCGGCGCGTCGCCGCCATCGAGCGGCACCTCCACGGTCGGCGCGTTGCCGCCGAGCGTGACGGTGAACGAACGCAGCACGCGCTCGCGTTCGATGGTGACAAGCGCCTCGCCTGCGATCGGCGTCTTCACGAGAATCTTCGCGGTCTGCCCGCTACGGTATTCGTCCTGATCGGCGACGAGTTCGATCTGGAATTGGTTGTCGTAGTTCCACGCCGTCTCGCCCTCGCCATAGACGTCGAAAGCGGTGGCCGTGATCACGTCGCGCCCGTCCGCGTCCTTGCTCACTGCTTCGAGCAGATACTGGCCGGGCTTGCCCGCGATGAGCGGCGCGCTTTCACCGCCCGCGGCGAACTGCCACTTGCCGCCCTCCTTCGCGAGCGGGCGTGTCTTCACTACGGCCTGCGAGACGAGTTCGTAGCGCGGCTCGTTGCGGTACTCGCTCCCGTTTCCCGCAGTCTCCACGCGGTTCGTCTGCCAGTCGATGCGCGTGAGCCGCAGCGTCGCACTCACGGGTTCGGGCGTCGGCGTGCCGTCGGTGCGCACGGCGATCACGTCGATGGGCAGCGCCTCGCCCGACCGCACGACTCCGCGCAACCGCCGCACGCCGAGATAGAAATCCGAGCTGTGGATCGTGAACTGCGACGCCTCGGAAACCGTCTGCTGATTGAGGTCGGTGATCTCGCACAGCAGCCGCGCCGAGCGGGGCTGCGGCGCTTTCGTATTGAGCGGGATCGTCGTCGCGACAGTCGCACCGCCCTCGCCATTGATGTCCGCCTTTCCCTCCTCGGAGAAGTGCGAGGTCCGCGCGAGTTGCTCGTTCAGGCGGTAGTCGTGGATCGCGTGGCAGAAGTCGAACGCTGCGAAGCCCGCCGGCGTGAATCCGTCGTCATTCGCGCTGAGCGACCATGTGAGTTGCGCCGAGGAAAGCGGCTTGCCCATGTAGTATTTCGCGGTGATCGGCAGCTCGATTTCCGTTTCACCGACCGCCGCCGGCGCTTTGGCGATTTTGATCTCAAAGGCGTTCGGCGTGTATTCCTGCACCTCGATCTCATGTGTCGCGACCGGCTGCGCGTCCTTGCCGTCGTCCGCAAAAAGCACCTCGACGCGATACGTGCCCAGCCCGCCTGCGGGCAGCGCGATGTCTTCCGAGAACGAACCGACATCCGACAGCGTCACCGTCTTGTTCATGATTCGCCGGTCGCGCGGATCGATGGCGCGCACCGTGACTTTCGCACCCGCGGGAATGCTCGCCTCCTCCTCGGTCCAGTCCCGCGCGATGCCTTTCAGATGCACGGTCTCGCCGGGCTTATAGACCGGGCGCTCGGTGAAGAGCATGACCTCGCGCGCGTCGCCGTCGGATTCGTCGTCTTCGTCAGCCTGTTCGATGTTCAAGCGGCGGAGCGAGAGGTACTCGCGGTGGTTGCGAAAGGCGACGAGGTGCAGATCCGCGCCGTGCTCGGCGAGCAGCCACTGGCCTCCCTTCGGCGTGTCGAGCCGCGCCACGCCCGCGGCGTCGGTCTGCGCCTCGTCGAGCGTCGTGTTTTCGGCGTCGAGCATCCGCAGCCGCGCGCCGGCGACGGCCTTGCCCGTCGCGAGCGAGAAGACGTGCGCGAAAGTCTCGCCATTCGAGTGCTTCCAAACGACACCGAGGTCGGTCACCTGCACGATCGCCTGCGCGCCGGGACGCGCGTTCGGTTTCGCCGGCTCGCCGACCTGCTCGGCGGTGAGCAGCACCACGCCGGTCTTTCCCACACCGAGGATTTCATTCCAGTCCAGGGCGACCTCATGCTGCTCATCGACCTCGCCTTTCGACTCGATCTCCTTCTGCCAGACCGTCTGCCCCGGCATCGTGTCGAGATCGACCTTTCCGTAGGGCTCGTCGGCGCTGCGCCGCTGGTTCCGCCAGGAGTGGTATTCCTTGTAGGCTTTGAGCGCGAGGGCGAGCGAGTCAGCCGGGAATACCCGCGCGCTCACCCGGACGCGCGGCGCATTCACCGTGAGCATGCGAAACTGGCGCGCGCCTCCGCTCATCTGCTGCGTGGAAAACTCCTCGAAATACACGCGCGGCGGCACCTGGTTGAACTGCACGCCCTTTCCAAACCGGCTCGCGAGCACGAACGGCTGCTCGGCCGGCAGCCCGGCATCCACGGTGACGCGATACTCGCGATCGAGTTCAAACTCACCGGTGAACGCGATCTGCGAGCCGCTCACCTCCGCCTTCATCTCCTTCGGCTCCGGCTCCACTCGCACCCAGCGCGCGAGATTCGCCGCCGTCACTTCCTTCGCGAGCCCTTTGGAAAACCGAACCTCCAGCCGGCGGCCCGAGTTGATGTAATTCGAAGCGTCCACGGTGGTGACGGCAAACGGACGGATCGTCCCGATCTTCACCTCCGCCGGATCGAGGAGGCGCAGGTTTCCCTCGCTCACCGGCAGACCCGCGGCGATGACGAGCCGCCAGCCCTCCCCAGCGGGCAGCGGCTGCGCGGGCACGGCCCATAGATGATTCCGCACGGAATCGGCCGGCTGCGGGCCGCGCTTTTCCTGAAAGCGGCTGGTCCATGTGAGGCGCGATTGATCCTGGTTCCGCCATGTCGAAATCCAGTATTGCTCAGGATGCTTGGCGGGATCGGCCTTTTCCACGCGGGCCGCGATCTCGTCCCCGGCCTTGTTCACAAACTTGAAAAAGCGCCCGGCCTCGGCGGCATCGACGTCGGCATTGAAGATCAGCGAAACCTTCGGCTCCGCCGCGGCGTCCTGCTCCCAACCCGCACGGATTGCGTTCCAGCCCACGAGCTGAAACGGCGGCGTCTTCACCGTCTCGCGAAATGCCGCGTCGAGCTCCTTGCCGTCCGCTTTAGCCAGGCCCGGATCCAGCGTGAGCAGGTAGGTGGTGCTGAGCGCCAGCGGCTCGTCCGGCGTGAAGGTGCCGCTGCGCTGGCTGAGCCATACGAAATGCCCCCTTACCGCGGGATGGAAAATCACCGGCGGCTTGCCTGCTGTCTGCCCGACCTGTTCCGGCGCGACCATCGTGTCGGGGAAACGGAACTCGAAAGTGGTCGTCGGCCGGAGCTGCCGCTCGCAGTGGAGGGTGACAGCGGCCTTTTCGGCGGCAGCCGGAATGGTGCTGAGGAGAAGGGCCGCGAGGGCCGGGAGCAGGGAGCGCAGTTTCATGGTGTGTATGGGGTCTTGCGCGAAATACGCAGCCCGGCGGCGAATCTTTCAGAAATCTGCGGGAAAAGTTTCACCCCGGCTGAACCCTCAGGCCACGAAATCTCGCGGAGATAAGCCTGGGTCCACGAAACGTGAAATAAATATAGGAACTTCGGGCGCAGGAGCGCCTTTGGACGCGCAGGAGCGCTCGGCTCCGAGCATCCGGCGGAGCCGAGCGCTCCTGCCCGTTCTTCCCGCGCTCCCGTGCGCGGATCATCGAGCCACTCCGTTGGAGTGACTGCCTCTTGGCAGAACGATGACGTTCGTTCTAAAGCCGCTTCCGACTTCGCTACGCCGGTGCGCTGCTGAGGCCGGGCGGAAAGTCGGGGGAGATGATCGTGCCTTCCTCGCGCTTGAGGGGAGGCGGCTCGGAGGAGGGGCGCGGCGGTTTCGTCGGGGCGTTCGGCGGAGTGAGCATGCGACCGTGGTCGATGATGTCCTTGATCTGCTTGCCGTCGAGCGTCTCGAATTCGAGCAGCGCCTTGGCGATGATCTCGAGCTTGTCGCGGTGCTCGGTGACGAGCTTGAGCGCGCGCTGGTAGGCCTCGTCGCAGAGCTTGCGGACTTCCGTGTCGATCTCCTGCGCGGTGGCTTCGCTGTACTCGCGGCCCTGGCTGAGATCGCGGGCGAGGAAGACGTGGTCCTCGTGCTGACCGTACTCGACCATGCCCATCTTCTCGCTCATGCCCCACTCACACACCATCTTCCGGGCAAGGCGGGTCATCTGCTTGATGTCCATCGAGGCGCCGGTGGAAAGATCGTGCGTGTAAAGCTCCTCGGCGATGCGGCCGGCGGCGGTCATGGCGAGATTGTCGAGCGCCTCCTTTTTCCCGAACGAATACTGGTCGCCGGTCGGCAGGGACATGGTGACGCCGAGCGCGCGTCCGCGCGGGATGATCGTGACCTTGTGAAGCGGGTCGGTGTTTTCCAGCAGCACGCTGACGAGCGCGTGACCGGCTTCGTGCCATGCGGTGGAGATTTTTTCCTTGTCGCTCATCGCGAGGCTGCGGCGTTCGCGGCCCCAGCGCACCTTGTCGCGCGCCTCCTCAAATTCCTCGTTCGTGATGGCCTTCATCCCGCGCCGCGCGGCGATGAGCGCGGCTTCGTTGATCACGTTCGCCAATTCCGCGCCAGAGAAGCCGGGGGTGCCGCGGGCGACCACGGAGAGGTCCACGCCTTCGGCCAGCTTCACTTTCTTGGCATGCACGCGGAGGATTTCCTCGCGGCCCTTCACGTCGGGCAGCGCGACGGTGACCTGGCGGTCAAAGCGGCCCGGGCGCAGCAGCGCGGGGTCGAGCACGTCCGGGCGGTTCGTCGCGGCGATGATGATGACGCCCTCCTGGGTGTCGAAGCCGTCCATCTCCACGAGGAGCGCATTGAGCGTCTGCTCCCGCTCGTCGTGGCCGCCGCCCATGCCGTGGCCGCGGTGCCGGCCCACAGCGTCGATTTCGTCGATGAAAATCAGGCAGGGCGCGGACTTTTTCCCCTGCTCAAACATGTCGCGCACACGGCTCGCGCCGACGCCGACGAACATCTCCACGAAATCCGAGCCGCTGATCGAGAAGAACGGCACGTCCGCCTCGCCGGCGATGGCGCGGGCGAGCAGCGTCTTGCCGGTGCCGGGGGAGCCGACCATGAGCACGCCTTTCGGGATGCGCCCGCCGAGCTTCTGAAACCGCTTTGGGTCGCTCAGGAACTCGACGATCTCCTGCACCTCCTCCTTCGCCTCCTCGACGCCCGCCACGTCCTTGAAGGTGATCTTGTTCTTGTCGCGCGAAAGCATCCGGGCCTTCGATTTGCCAAAATTCATCGCCCCCTTTCCCGCCATCCGGATCTGCTGCCGGAAGAAGAAATAGAGGATGACCACGAAGAGCAGCAGCGGCATGAAGATGTTCAGCATTGCCGAGGCAAAGAGCGAATTGTCCGACTTCGGCGTGACCCTGATCTTGTATTTCTCCTCGAGCATCCACTGGAGGTAGGGCTGGTACTGCAGGTTGATCTGGGTCTTAAACTTCTCAGGCGGCGCATTCTCGCTTGCGCCCTTCGCCCGCGCCGCGCCAGCGATGAAATCCGTGGCGCTGCCCGGCTCCGAGATGAGGTCCAGTGAGGCCACGCCCTTGTCTTTGACGAGGCGATCCTCCTCCAGAATGGTCAGGAAATCCGGATACGACACGTCCTTCACGGCGCCCATCACTCCACTGCCGCCATTGTGGAAAACGTAGGCCCCGCCGAGCATCGCGATGGCGATGGCAAAGAGGACCAGCCCGCGCCAGTTGAAATTGGGGTCGCCGGCACCATTGCCATTGCCATTGGGGGGGCGGGTGTTTTTCGGTGAACTGGGATCGGGCTGGGCCATAGGTGTCAGTGGTGCTGCGCAAAAACGCCGGTCAGACTAAGGTATCGCTTCCGCCTGCGCAAAGGATGCTTTCCGGGCCGGCAAAACTAGGGACTGAGGCGGTTTGGTCAACCCGGATTCCGCGTCCCGGCAGCGGCGGCGCGCGACCGCTGCAGGTTTCAGGCTTTCTTTTCGCCGCTCTCCGCGAGCCGCTTCAGGAAAGGTGAGAACAGGTCCATCGGCAGGGGCAGGAAGGTGGTCGTGTTGTTCTCCCCGGCGATCTCGCTCATGGTTTGCAGGAACCGCAGCTGCAGCGCGATCGGCTGGGCAGCGATCATCTCGGCGGCCTGCACGAGCTTTTCCGCCGCCTGAAACTCGGCCTCGGCATTGATGATCTTCGCGCGGCGCTGGCGCTCGCTCTCGGCCTGGCCGGCCATCGCCCGCTTCATGGTTTCCGGCAGGACGACGTCCTTGACCTCCACGGTCGTGATCTTGATGCCCCACGGCTCCGTCTGGCGGTCGATGATCTCCTGAAGCTGCAGGTTGATCTTATCCCGCTGCGAAAGCAGGTCGTCCAATTCAAACTGGCCGACGACGCTGCGCAGCGTCGTCTGGGCAATCAGAGAGGAGGCTTTGAGAAAGTTTTCGACTTTCACAATCGCGGCCTCGGGGTCCACGACGCGGAAATAGACGACGGCGTCCACGCTCACCGGCACGTTGTCGCGGGTCATCATCTCCTGCTTGGGCACGTCGATGGTGACGGTGCGGAGGTCCACTTTCACCATGCGGTCCACGATCGGGATGAGGATGATGAGGCCCGGTCCCTTCGCGCCCAGCAGTTTGCCGAGTCGAAACACGACGCCGCGCTCGTATTCGCGCAGCACGCGGACCATCGAGGGCAGCACAAAGATGATGAAGGCGAAAATGGGGATCACCCACGCGCCGGAGTTCAGAAGAGCTTGGATTAGGTTCATAAATGGTTCTTGCGTTGTCGGCCGCTGCCTTTGCCCCGCTATGGGGACTGCTGCGGGCGCGCTTCGTTCGGTTTCACTTTCAGTGTCAGGCCATTCATTTCCACGATTTCGACGCTCTGGCCGGTCTCAATGGGCGTATCGCTCACGGCATTCCAGTATTCGCCTTCCACGAAAACCCGTCCGCCCTTCGGCGTGATCGCGGTGAAGGCCGGGATGGTCTTTCCGATCATGGTTTCGCGCCCGACTTTCACTCTCATGGTCTGGGCGCGCAGGCCGGCGGCGACAACAAAGATGAAGAACGCCGCCGTGACGGCCGTGGCCGGGATGATGAACTGGAGCGACACCCGGAACACCGGATCGGCCCGGTCGAAAAGCAGCAGCAGGCCGAAGAAGAAGGCGATGACACCGCCGGCCGTCAGCACCCCATGCGTGGGGGTGAAGGCATCGGCGATGAAAAGCCCCACCGCCAGCGCGAGCAGCGCGAGTCCCGCGACATTGATCGGGAGTGCAGAGGACATGTAGAGGGCGAGGATCAGCGCCACCGCGCCGACGACGCCAGGGATGATTCCGCCCGGATTGCTCACCTCGCCGATGATCCCGTAAACGGCGATCAGCATCAGGATCATCAGCACCTCGGGCCGCCAGACCGTCTGGAAAATCCGCTCGCGCGCATTCATCGCGATCTCGCTCACCTCGGCGCCCGCGGTCTTCAGCGCGCGGTCCCGCACCGTGCGCCCGTCGAGCTGCGCGAGCAGGTCCGGCACGTCCTTCGCGATGATCTCGATGACATTCGTCTTCAGCGCCACCTCGGCAGTGATGTTCGCGCTCTCGCGCACCGCGGACTTCGCCCACTCCACATTGCGCCCCCGTTTTTGCGCGATCGTCTCGATGTAGCTGACCGTGAAGTTCTCGAGCTTCTGCTTCATCACGTCGTCCACTTTCTCCGCCCCACCGCCGCCGATCGAAACGGGATGCGCGGCGCCGATGCTCGTGTTCGGAGCCATCGCCGCCACATCCGCCGCGAGCGTGATGAAGCACCCCGCGCTCGTCGCATTCGCGCCCGACGGCGCCACGTACACGACCACCGGCACGTCAGCCGAATAAAAGCTCTGCACGATCTCCTTCGTCGAATCCAGCAAGCCTCCCGGCGTATCCAGCACGAGGATGAGGCACTGCGCCTTTTCCTCCGCCGCCTGCCCGATGCCCCGCGCGATGTAGCCCGCCGTCGCGGGGCTGATCGCGCCGTCCACGCGGATCAGCGCCACCTTTTCCGCCTGCGCGAAACACGCCGGCGCCAGCAGCAGGGCAGCCGCCAGCCCTGCCAGACATTTCCTCATCCAGCCGCCCGGCGCCGCACCAAGCTCAGGCCGGCCCTTTCGCCACACCTGAATCCGTCGCGCGAGCTGATGGAGGAGTTGAAACATAGCAGAGAATGATAGCGCCTCGCACACCCGGCGCCGGGGACGACGCAGCAGCGGAACAAAGGCAAGCTCTCACGAACCCTCTCCAACTCAACGACGAACAACGTCCCGCTCACCGAAGCGCGGCCCGCCAGCATCCACTTTCCGCCCCATCTCCGCCCTCCTGCCTTGCCACGCCGCCGCCGCTTCCCGTAGCGTCTTTGGCCCGATGAATATCCACGAGTACCAAGCCCGCGAACTGTTTGAAAAATTCGGCGTCGCCACGACCAAAGGCGCGGTCGCCGGCACCGCAGAGGAAGCCGCAGCGGCGGCGGAAAAGCTGGGCACGAAGGAATTCATGGTGAAGGCGCAGATCCATGCGGGCGGACGCGGAAAAGGGACGTTCACCAGCGGCTTCAAGGGCGGCGTCCACATGGCGACCTCCGTGGATCAGGTGCGCGACTTCGCCGGCAAAATGCTCGGCCAGACGCTCGTCACGCACCAGACGGGGCCGGAAGGGAAAGTCGTGAGCAAGGTGCTCATCGCCGAGCCCGCGACGATCGAGCGCGAGCTGTATTTCGCCATCCTCCTCGACCGCGCCAGCAGCGCGCCGGTGGTCATCGCCAGCACCGAGGGCGGCATGGACATCGAGCACGTCGCCGAGCACACGCCGGAGAAGATTTTCCGCGAGCCGATCCATCCCGTGCTCGGCCTCCAGCCCTTCCAGACGCGCAAGCTCGCCAAGGCGCTCGGCCTCTCCGGCAAGCAGATCGCAGCGGCGGGCAAGCTCTTCAGCGCCATCTTCAAGCTATTCGTCGCGCGCGACTGCTCGCAGATCGAGGTGAACCCGCTCGTCGTCACCAAGACCGGTGAACTCATGGCGCTCGATGCAAAATTCAACTTCGACGACAACGCGCTCTACCGGCAGCCCGAGATCGTGGCGATGCGCGACAAGAGCGAGGAAGACCCGCGCGAAGTCGCCGCGTCCGAGTTCAACCTGAACTACATCGGCCTCGACGGAAACATCGCCTGCCTCGTGAACGGCGCGGGCCTCGCGATGGCCACGATGGACATCATCCAGTTCGCCGGCGGCAAGCCCGCGAACTTCCTCGATGTCGGCGGCGGCGCGACCAAGGAGCAGGTCACCGCGGCTTTCAAAATCATCCTCAGCGACCCTGCGGTGAAAGGCATCCTCGTGAACATTTTCGGCGGCATCATGGACTGCGATGTGATCGCCCACGGCATCCTCGCCGCGGCGAAGGAAACCGGCCTCAGCATCCCGCTCGTCGTCCGGCTCGAGGGAAACAACGTCGCCGCCGGCAAAGCCACACTCGCCGGAAGCGGCCTCGCCGTCATCCCCGCCGACGACCTCGCCGACGCGGCGAAGAAGATCGTCGCGGCAGTGAAAGCGGCGTGATTCCAAGCGCGATGAAAGTCACCGAAATTGCCTTCACGTGCTATCCCGTCGTGGACATGGCGCGGGCGCGTGCCTTTTACGAAAACATCCTCGGCCTGAAACCGACGATGATTCACGCGTCGCCCGACGGCCCGCAGTGGACCGAGTACGAGATTGGCGCAGGCGCGTTCGCTATCGGCCAGGCCCCCGGTTGGAACCCCAGCGCGGACGGCGCGAGCATCGCATTTGAAATGGAGGACTTCGACGCCGCCATCGCGGAGCTGAAAGCCGCGGGCGTCACTTTCAAAATGGAGGCCTTCCCCACGCCTGTCTGCCGCATGGCCTTCGTCCTTGATCCGGAGGGAAACACCGTCTGCATCCACAAACGCCACTGAGTTGATGAAAGCCGCGCTCTTTCTTCTCTGGATCAGCTTTGCGAGCCTGTGCCTCGCTCAGGAGCGACATGTCGAGAAGGCGGGCGGTTTCTCATTCGTGCCGCCGAGCGGGCTGCCCGTCAGTCGTGAATTGCCGGGTCTGAAGTTCAAGTTCCATTTCGCTCCGTCGAAGGACGGCTTCGCGGCAAACTTGAATTTTGTAGATGACCCTGTGCCTGCCCCTTGGAAAGACTACGTGGAAGCGAGCCTTGACGTGCTCAGGAAGGAAGTGAAGGCGGAGCTCATCGAGAAGCCGGCGCCCTTTGCGCTCGACTCAAAGATCGAGTGCACGCGTTTCGTCTATAGAATGTCCGTGACCGGCCGCGAGACGCGCCACATCTGCTTTCTCATTCACGTGAAGCCGGACGCCGCAATCGTCGCCACATTTTCGTCTCTCCCTGCCGACGGCACCACTTGGGATGACTTGATCGCCAAATCGATCCGCACCTTCACCACCACTCCAACCATCGCCCCGTAACCATCCATGGCCATCCTCGTCACTCCCGCCACCCGCATCCTCGTCCAAGGCATCACCGGCGACTTCGGCTCGCGCCACGCGCGGCTCTCGCTCGACTACGGCACGCAGCTTGTCGCCGGCGTCACGCCGGGAAAAGGCGGACAGGTCTTTGAGCACGGCGCGCATCGCGTGCCGATCTTTGACACCGTCGCCGAAGCTGCGCGCGAAACCGGCGCGACCGTCAGCACCATTTTCGTCCCGCCGCCTTTCGCCGCCGACGCCATCATGGAGTGCGTGGACGCCGGGCTCGCGCTCGCCGTCGCCATTACCGAAGGCATCCCCGTCAATGACATGGTGCGCGTGAAATACGCGATGCAGGGCGCGAAGACGCGGCTCATCGGGCCAAACTGCCCCGGCCTCGTCACGCCCGGCACCGGCGAGAAATCGCACGGCGGCTGCCGCATCGGCATCGCGCCCGGCTACATTCACAAGAAGGGAAACGTGGGCGTCGTCTCGCGGAGCGGCACGCTCACGTACGAGGCCGTGTGGCAGCTCACCACGCGCGGCTACGGCCAAAGCACCTGCGTCGGCATCGGCGGCGATCCCGTCAATGGCACGAACCACACCGACGTGCTGAAGATGTTCAACGACGACGCCGAGACCGAGGCCATCATCATGATCGGCGAGATCGGCGGCGAAGCCGAGGAGCAGGCCGCCGCGTGGGCCGCCGCGAACTGCAAGAAGCCGATCGCCGCATTCATCGCCGGCGCCACCGCGCCTCCCGGACGCCGCATGGGCCACGCCGGAGCCATCGTCTCCGGCGGAAAAGGCACTGCCGCCGGCAAGATCGAAGCGCTCAAAGCCGCCGGCATCGCCATCGCCGAGACGCCCTCCGTCATGGCCGACACGCTGCTGCGCCACTGGGGGAAAAAGTAGCTTGGGCTTCAGCCCAAAGTCCGAAAGGAACCTGCGGGCTGAAGCCCGGGCTACTTTCCGCGCCTTCGGCCTTGAAGCGCCCTGCATCCGCCCTTCATTCTCAACCCTGCGCTTGTCGCCGGCTGCACGGCGCCGCACGTTCCAAACTTCTTAAATCCTAAATCTTAAATCCCAAATCCCATGGCCGTAATCTCACGAGGACTCGAAGGCATCGTCGCCGCTGAAACCCGCATCGGAGACGTGCGCGGCGACGTCGGCCAGCTCATCTACTGCGGCTACGACATCAATGAACTCGCCGGCAAGGTCAGCTACGAGGAAGTTGTCCACCTGCTCTGGCACAACCGCCTGCCCACCCAGCGCGAACTCGACGACCTGACGACCGCGCTCCGCGCCGAGCGCGAGCTGCCGCAGGGCGTCCTCGATTTTCTAAAGAGCGCGCCGAAGTCCGCCGCGCCCATCGACATCATGCGCACCGTCGTGAGCATGCTCGGCTGCTACCCGACCGTGCGCCATGACCTCGACATGTCCGAGAGCCAGGCCATCGCCATCAAGCTCGTCGCGCAAATCGGCATCGTCGCCGCCTACTTTCACCGCGCCCGCACCGGCCAGCCGCTGCCGCCGATCCGCAAGGATCTCGGCGAGGCCGCCCACTTTCTCTGGCTCATGACCGGCAAGGAGCCCGGCGCGGAAGCCGTGCAGACGCTCGATGTCGCCTACGTCCTCCACGCCGAGCACGGCTTCAATGCGAGCACCTTCACCGGCCGCGTCGTCGCCAGCACGCTGAGCGACATGTATTCCGCCGTCAGCGCCGCCATCGGCGCGCTCAAAGGCCCGCTCCACGGCGGCGCGAACGAGGGCGTGATCCACATGCTCCAGGAGATCGGCTCGCTGGAAGCCGTGGACCAGTGGATCGAGGACGCGCTCGCGCAGAAAAAGAAGATCATGGGCATCGGTCACCGCGTTTACAAAGTGCTCGACCCCCGCGCGCCGCACTTGAAGGCGATGGCCATCAAGCTCAGCGAGGAACTCGGCGACGCGAAATGGATCCAGATGAGCGAGCGCATCGCCTCCATCATGAAAGAGCGCAAGGGGCTCAATGCGAACGTCGATTTCTACTCGGCCACCGTCTATTACTCGCTCGGGATTCCGACCGACCTTTTCCCGCCCATCTTCGCCATCTCGCGCATGAGCGGCTGGACCGCCCACATCCTCGAGCAACTCGCCGACAACCGCCTCTTCCGCCCACTCAGCGAATACACCGGCGCCCCGGTCGGGAAAAAAGTCGTCCCCATCGCCGAGCGCTGAGCCGATTCAGCAGACGGAGAGTTCCGGCAGGTGGCGGAAGTGCGCATCGCCCGAGCGACGCTGCCGCAACCACGCGGCGAGCTGCTCCACCTGCGATGGGTGCAGCGTTTCGATGGCATTTTCAATCTCAGTCAGCGTACTCATGGCTGGGAGAATGCCCTCGCGGGTACCCGGCTCAAACCGCCAGTGCGTGGGTGCAAGGCCGGAGAATGACTGCCGCATTGCGCTCGGAGCCAGACCGGCGCGACAGTGTTTTGGAGTGCGGCGGTGCTCCGCCGCTTTTGGAAAGTTGGGCCCAGTCGGGGCGGGGCGGGAGCTGTGGCCGCGCGTCGCCCCGAAAGCGCCAGGGCACCGAAGAGGCGGAGGGGAACCTCGGAGTTTGGCGGGCGGGCGAGCCGGCGCACTCCAAAACCTCGCGGTGTGCGCGGGGCGCCAGCCTAGTGCGCCGCAAACAGTAGGCGGCAAGTGTGACAGGGGTTTGGCCGTATGGGGGATGGGGAGATGCGAATCGCACCAAGAGTCGAATAGAGCGGAGAAGACAGAGACTGGCTGGAGAAGGTGAGTCGCAGCCGGACTGAGGCTGTCCGCCTCTCGGGGCGCGCGCTCCTTGGGCTGCTGGCTGCGGACGGGAAGGACCATCGTGAGATTGGGCGGGGCCTTGGCGTCACGGGGGCGAAAGCCGCCCGGTGGCGCGGTCGCTTTATCGCGCAGGGCCGGACCGGCCTTGGGCAGGCTGCGCCGGGCCGCGGGCGCAAGCCGACCTATCCCCCGGAGATGCTCGCGATGGTGGTGCGCCGGATGACGCGCCAAAAGCCGGGGGCGGCCGCGCAGTGGAGCCGCCGGGTGATGGCACGCGCGACCGATCTGAGCCGCACCTTCAAAGTTTCCAACGATCCGCACTTTGCCGAAAAGCTGGAGGACATCGTCGGGCTCCATCTCAACGCGCCGGTGCATGCGCCGGTCTTTTGTTGCGATGAGAAATGCCAGGCGCATCTGATCCTCGGTAACTGCGCCGCGCACAAGCATCCAAAGCTCAAAGCGTGGCTGGCGAAGCATCCGCGTTTTCATCTCCACTTCACGCCGACGAGCGCCTCGTGGCTCAACTTGCTCGAGCGCTTCTTTCGTGACCTGACCACCCGGCGTCTGCGGCGAGGAGTCTTTCGCAGCCTGTCCGGCTCTATTTTTTCCCGCGTGATCGCCTGAAATCTGAAAGGAAAGTTTGCGGGTGAAGTGGCGGGGGGACGCCGCTAGCTTGCCGTGATGAACAAGCACTGTGTCCTCTACGACGGCGAATGCCCGATGTGCATTTTCCAGATGAAGGTGCTGACGTGGCTGGACTGGTCCGGCGCGCTGGCGCTCGTGCCGCTGTCCGATCCGCGCGCGCAGGAAATCGCGCCGCAGCTCTCGCGGGAGGATTTGCAGGAGGCGATCCACTGCGTGACGCCGGACGGGCGGATTTTCCGCGGCGCGCGGGCGATCCGGTTCGTGGGGATGCGGCTGCCGCTGCTGGTGCCGGTGGCGCTGGTGCTGTGGCTGCCGGGCGTCATCCAGCTCGCGGAGATCATCTACCGCCGGGTGAGCCGGCACCGGCAGATTTTCAGCCGGCTTTTCGGCTGCAAGGATGCGTGCGCGATCCTGCCGGCGCGGAAGCGGGAGCAGGATAAGCTGGCGTAGGTGAAAGGCGAAAGGCTGAAGGCGAAAGGCGATGGCGTGCGGGCGGCGCTGGGCTTGGCGACTGGCACATTGCTGGCGGAGCTGACGGCGGCGGGGCATTGGGAAGGGGAGCTTTCCAGCAGCGCGCTCTCGACGGCGACGGCGGTGGTGGCGCTGGTGAAAGTGGGGAGCGCGGCGGATGACGGGCTGATCCGCGGGGGCCTGGCGTGGCTCGCGGCGAATCAGAATGCGGATGGCGGGTGGGGCGACACGGTGAGGAGCAAGAGCAACATCAGCACGACGGCGCTGTGCTGGGCGGCCTTCGGCGCGGCGAGGGCGGACGGGGATTTTGCGGAGGTGGTGCGAAAGGCGGACGCGTGGCTGCGGCGGGAGGCGCGTTTGCGAGTCCCTGACGCAGCCGGGGAGAATGGGGACGCGCGGGAGCGTGTCCCTCCGGGGTTGGTGGGGGCGATCAAGGATCGCTATGGGAAGGACCGCACGTTTTCCGTGCCGATCCTGATGACGCTGGCGCTGGGCGGGCGGACCGGGTGGGAGCATGTGATGCCGCTGCCGTTCGAGCTGGCGGCGCTGCCGCATCAGTTCTACGGCGCGCTGCGGCTGCCCGTGGTGAGCTACGCGCTGCCGGCGCTGATCGCGATCGGGCAG
>JANOBH010000086.1:0-7656 GCA_031411535.1 Chthoniobacter sp.
GTGCATCAGCTCGTGCATGCGGTCGGTGTAGCCGAGGATGCAAAAGCGCGCCGCGTCCGCCCCGGCGGCGCGCGTGACGCGCGCTTTTACGTCCTCGCTTTTCCCGCAGATGACGATGGTCTGCGCGTCGTGGCGGAGCTGCTTCAGCCGCTCGACGATCAGCTCCGTCGGCCCCACGCCGAGCGCGCCCGCCGAAAGCAGCAGCGTGGTTTTCTCCGGATGCAGCCCGTAGCTCGCACGCACGGCGGCGTGGTCGATGGGCTCGGCGAAAACAGGATCGATGGGGATGCCGGAGACGGTGACACGCCCGGGCGGGAGCCCGAGCGCTTCGAGGTGCGCCTTGGTTTCATCGAGCGCCACGAAGTAGCGGTGAAAGACACGCGAGAGCCACATGGCGTGGCAGTCGAAATCGGTGACGACGATGGAAAGACGCGCGTCCAGCTCTCCGCGCTCGATGAGATGCGCGATGATGCCGGCGGGCGTGAAGTGCGTGCAGACGGTGATCTGCGGGTTGAACTCGCGGATCATCCGCACGAGCGGGCCGGTGTTCAGGCGCTCGAACTGCACGCGCAGCTTGTCGTTTTTCCACGGCTCGTCGCTCGCGCGATAGACCCAGCCGAGTACGTCGGGCGCTTCGCGCACGAGCTTCATGTAGAGCGTCGAGTAGGCTTCGCGGAAGAGCTTGTTCGTGAACTTCAACGCGTCCTCGTGCCGCACGGCGGCCACGCGCTCGTCGCGCGCGAATTCCTTTTCCAGCGCCTGCGCCGCGCGGATGTGGCCGGTGCCCGCGCTGGCGGAAAGGATGAGGACACGCTGTTTCGACATGGCGCGGATGGTGGCAGGGCGTGCGGCGCTTGGCGATATGGGAGGTGAATGGGTCAGGCCCGGCGGAAAAGTAAGCCGTCATCCTGAGCGCAGTTCCGTCGGGGCGAAGGCGGGACGGAACGCAGTCGAAGGACCCCGCGCATTCAGGCGCGGTGTCGCACGCATTCGGCGGGGTCTTTCGACTGCGTTCCGTTTGCAGAGCCAAACGGAACTGCGCTCAGGATGACAGCCGCTATCCCGCGCTGGGCTCGGGCATTGCGTTTCAAAAAGCCACTATCTAGCTTCTCCGCCCCATGCTCGACATCCGCCTCATTCGCGAGAATCCAGATTTCGTCCGCGCGCGCCTCGCCACGCGCGGCGGCGATGCGCACACGAAGATCGACGCCGTGCTGGCGATCGACGCTGAGCGCAGGGCGACGGAGACGCGCCTGCAGCAGCTCCAGGGCGACCGCAAGCGCATCAGCAAGGAGATCGGCGGTGCAAAGGCGCGCGGCGAGGACACCGCGGAGATCGAGGCGCAGGTGCGCGGGATCGGCGATGAGATCGCGCAGCTCAACGAGCGGGCGACGGCGGATGAGGGCGAGCAGCGCGACCTTCTCCTCCAGCTCCCGAATCTCCCGCACGCCGGTGCGCCGCTCGGAGACGACGCGAGCGCGAACCCGGAGGTGCGCGTGTGGGGCGGCAAACCCGTGTTTGCTTTCACGCCGAAGTCGCACGTCGAGCTGGGCGAAAAACTCGGCCTTCTCGACTTTGAGCGCGCAGCGAAAATCAGCGGGAGCGCGTTTGCGGTCTTCACCGGCGCGGGCGCGCGGCTGGAGCGGACGCTGCTGAATTTCCTGCTCGATCTTCACACACGCGAGCACGGCTACACCGAGGTCAGCACGCCTTTCGTCGTGCGGCCCGAGGCGCTCACGGGCACGTCGCAGCTCCCGAAATTCGCCGATCAGCTCTACCGCTGCGCGGACGACGACCTCTACCTCGCGCCAACCGCCGAGGTGCCGGTGACGAATCTGCACCGCGAGGAAATCCTCAAGCCCGAGCAACTGCCGATCCGCTACGCGGCCTACACGCCCTGCTTCCGCCGCGAGGCCGGCAGCGCGGGACTCGGCACGCGCGGGCTCATCCGCATGCACCAGTTCGACAAGGTGGAGCTGGTGAAAATCACCACGCCGGAGAGCGCATTCGCCGAACTCGATGCGCTGACCGCCGACGCGGAAAAGGTGCTGCAACTGCTCGGCCTGCATTACCGGGTGATCGAGCTTTGCACCGGCGACGTCGGCTTTGGCGCGGTGAAAACGTACGACATCGAGGTCTGGGCCCCCGGCCAGAACGGGTATCTCGAAGTGTCGAGCTGCTCGAATTTCGGCGACTTCCAGGCCCGCCGCATGGCGCTGCGCTACAAGGCCGAGGACGGCAAAAACCATTTCTGCCACACGATCAACGGCTCGGGCACGGCGCTGCCGCGGCTCTTCGTCGCGCTGCTGGAGACGTATCAGCAGGCGGACGGCACGGTGCTCCTGCCGCCGATTTTGCACGACCGCTTTGGCGCGGACCGGATCGGGTGAAATGGACAGCATCTTCCCGCCGGACGCACGCTGCCTGATCGGCGTCTCCGGCGGGCGCGATTCGGTGGCGCTGCTGCACCTCCTGCTCGCGGCTGGCTTTAAACAGCTCGTCGTCTGCCACCTCGATCACGGCCTCCGCGCGGAAGGCGCGAAAGACGCGCGCTTCGTCTCGGACCTCGCAAAGAGCCACGGCCTCAAGCCGGTCATCGCGCGGGAGGACATCGCCGCCCGCGCAAAGCGGGACCGCTGCTCGATCGAAACCGCAGCGCGCGACGCCCGCTACGCGTTCTTCGCGCGCGTCGCCAGAAAGCAGGACTGCCCGCGTCTCTTCCTCGCCCACCATGCGAATGACCAGGTCGAGACCTTCCTTTTCAACCTCTTCCGAGGATCCGCAGCGGGCGGACTCGCCGGCATGCGCCCGCTCACCGAGCGCGTGATCGACGGCACCTCGCTGCAAATCGCCCGCCCGCTTCTCGCCATGTGGCGCGATGAGATTGATGCCTTCATCTCCGAAAACCGGCTCGTCTTCCGCGAGGACGCGTCCAACGCCGACCCGCACCACACGCGGAACCGCCTCCGCCACCAGCTCATCCCCGCGATCGAGCTGGCGTACGGTCGCGATGTCCGCCGCGCGATCTGGCGTGCAGCCGAGGTCCTGAGGGAGGAGGACGCATTCCTCGCCAGGCTGCCCGCGCTGCGCGATCTCCCGGAGACGCTCGACACATCGTCCCTGCGCGCGGAGCCCGTCGCCATCCAGCGGCGCATCATTCACGCGTGGCTGAAAGCGCGCGGAGTCGCGAATGTCGGGTTCGACGACGTGGAAGCCGTGCGCTCCCTGCTGACGACCCGCCGGGCAAAGGTCAATCTGCCCGGCGGCCTGCACGCCCGCCGCCGCGCGAAGAGGATATTCGTCGAGCGGCCCGATCGCGCAGGGCTTTGCGATTGATCGGCCTGCTTTCGCCCCTACACTCCGCGCGCATGCTCGCCGGCCTCCCAGAATTCAACGCGATCGTCGTGGAAATCGCAGCCATGCCGGTGCTCTATATCGGCACCATCGCCCTCGGCCGGTGGCTGAAGCGCAGCGCGGGCGTGCAGCTCGGCCTTCTTTACCAGCTCTTCTGCATCATCTTCTCGATCTGGCTCCCGCTGGAGATTCTCGCGACCGAGTTTCCCAATCGCGAATCGATCATGCGCCTCGCCCGCGCCGCGAATGTCCTGCTCGGCGCATTCTTTCTCCTCGCAGTCGTCCGGCGACTGTTCTGGGAGCGCTGGTACGAAAAAAACCGCAAAGAGCGGGCACCGAAGTTCATCAGCCAGATCACCGGTCTCGTGGCGATCATCGTGGCCGTCTTCTTCATCATCGGCGGAGTGTATGGCCACAGCATCGAGGGCGTGGTCTTCGGTTCCACGGTCGTCGTCGGCATCGTCGGTTTCGCGATGCAGGATTTGCTGGGCAATATCATCGCGGGCGTCGCGCTGGAGATCGGCAAACCCTTCAAGCCCGGCGACTGGCTGAAGATCGAAACGCAGCACGCCGAGGTCATCGAGGTCAACTGGCGCTCCACGCGCCTGCGCACGAATGACGACATCTACCTCGACATCCCGAACAAGACGATCGTCGGCGCGACGATCACGAACCTGACCTACCCGACCCGTCAGCACGCCATCCGGCTGCTCGTCGGATTCGAGTACTCCACTCCGCCAAATTTCGTGAAGGACATCATCGCCCGCGCCGCCGCCGAAGCTCCCGATGTCCTCGTCACCCCGCCGCCAAAGGTCTTCCTGAAAGACTTCGGCGACTCCGCGATCATCTACGAGGTCAAGTTCTGGATCGACGACGAAACGCGCTACAACGACACGCTCGACGCCATCCGCACAAACATCTGGTACGCCGCGCAGCGCAACCGCATCACCATCCCCTTCCCCATCCGCACGGTCCAGATCGACCGCCCGAAAGCCCGCCGCCAGGACGCGCTGACCGCTGCCCGCGCGACCGTGCGCAAGCAGCCCATCCTCCAGCTCCTCGACGAGCCGCAGATGGAAAAGCTCCTGGCCAACGCGCGGCTTCTCCGCTTCGGGCGCGGTGAAAACGTCATCGTCCAGGGCGCGGCGGGCGAGTCCATGTTCATCGTGCTCAGCGGCGAAGCCGAGGTTTTCGTCGATGCCAGCGGTCACAAGACCCGCGTGGCCGCGCTGCATGCCGGCGACTACTGCGGCGAGATGTCGCTGCTCACAGGCGAGCCGCGCAGCGCCACGGTCATCGCGCGGACCGACTGCGAGCTGTGGGAGATCGACAAGGCGGTGGTCGCGGAGCTTTTGCAGGAAAACGAAACGCTGGTCCACAAGCTCGGCGACCTCCTCGCCCAGCGGCGGTTGGAGACGGAGGGGATTCTCGCATCCAACGCCGGACACGAGCAGATGATGACCAAGCAGAAGGAATACAAAGCCGGCTTCCTGAAAACGCTCTACTCGTTCTTCGAGCTGTAGCGGACTGACCGCGCGCTCCCGCGCGCATCCCCACTCGGAGGGACATGCTCCCGCATGTCCCAAAACCTCGCGGGCGGAGCGGCTTGAAGTTTTGGAACGCGCAGGAGCGCGTCCCTCCGTGGATCTACGCCAGCATCCCTTTCACCACATCGCCAAAGACATCCGTGAGCCGGAAATCGCGGCCCTGAAAGCGGTACGTGAGCTTCGTATGATCCAGCCCGAAACAGTGCAGGATCGTCGCCTGCAGGTCATGCACATGCACCTTGTCCTTCGCGATGTGGTAGCCGAGTTCATCCGTCTCACCGTAGGTCGTGCCGCCCTTGATGCCGCCGCCCGCGAGCCACACGCTGAAGGCGTGCGGATGATGGTCGCGCCCGATCAGATCCTTGTTCTTCGAGCGGTCCTCATTCATCGGCGTGCGGCCAAACTCGCCGCCCCAGATCACCAGCGTGTCGTCCAGCATTCCGCGCTGTTTCAGATCCTTCAGCAGCGCGCCGCACGCCTGATCGGTGTCGCGGCACTGGCGCATCAGGCCCTTGCGGATGTCCTGCTCGGGGTTGTCACCGTGCTGATCCCAGCCCCAGTGGAAAAGCTGCACAAAGCGCGTCCCGCGCTCCAGCATCCGCCGCGCGAGCAGCACGTTGTTTGCAAAGGAAACCTTGCCCGGCTCGACGCCGTACATCTCGCGGATCGCCTGCGGCTCTTTGGAAATGTCCATGAGTTCCGGCACGCTCGTCTGCATCCGGTAGGCGAGTTCGTACTGCGAAATCCGCGTGAGCGTTTCCGGATCGCCGACCTCCTGAAGCTGCATCCGGTTGAGGTCCTGGAGCGCGTCGAGCGAGCGCCGCCGCCCTTCGCCGTCCATGCCCGGCGGGTTCGAGACGTAAAGCACCGGATCCCCCTGCGAGCGGCATTGCACGCCCTGATAGACCGTCGGCAGAAAGCCCGAGCCCCACAGCGACGCGCCTCCGTCCGGCGTCTTGCCGCCGCTCGTCAGCACCACAAACGCCGGCAAATCCTGCGACTCGCTGCCGAGCCCGTACGTGAGCCACGAGCCCATGCCGGGCCGGCCCTGCCGCGATGCGCCGGTATGCACGAAAAGCTGCGCGGGCGCGTGATTGAACTGCTCGGTGAACATCGAGCGCACGAGGCAGAGGTCGTCCGCAGCCGCGCCCATGTGCGGGATTAGCTCGCACATCTCCGTCCCGCACTGGCCGTACTTCACAAACTTGTGCGGCGTCCCGAGCATCTTCGGCACACCTTTGATGAAAGCGAAACGCTCCTTTTTGAAGAGCGACTCCGGGCAGTCCTGGCCGTTCAGCTCGATGAGCTTCGGCTTGTAGTCGAAGAGGTCGAGCTGCGACGGCGCGCCCGCCATGTGGACGTAGATCGCCCGCTTCGCCTTTGCGGGAAAGTGCGTGGCCTTTGGCGCAAGCGGATCGTCCGGTGCGGCGAAAAGCTTCTCCTGCAAGAGCGAGGCCAGCGCCATCCCGCCGATGCCGCCCGCCGTGCGGCCAAAGAACTGCCGTCGGGTGACGCCGAGGAGTCGCTGCTCCTGGGATTCGCGGAAGGTGGAATGCGGATTCATGGGGCGGGCGTGTGCAGTGGGAAAACCATTCGCCCGTCGCGATCCTTTGGCGAGAAAGTTCCCGCCTCGTCTTCCGGAGGCCGCGCCTTTTCCATCGCGACCCGCCAGCGCTTTCGCTACCAAGCCGCGCCTCATGCAGCCTTCCAACCCGTCAAACCGCATCGCGCTCGCGCTGGTGCTGCTCGCGCTTGTGCCAGTCGTGCTCTGGCCAGGCGATGTCTCCTGGCTGATCGACGAGTCGCGGATCCTCGCCGCCGCCTGGCACGCGAACCACGCCGGCCAGCTCGCGGACGGCGGGCTCTACGGGAACTTCGGAATCCGCTACGGCCCGCTGCCGACGCAGATCTATCAGGTGCTGCTCGCGATCACGCACGATCCCATCGTGCTCGCTGTCCTGCGAGGGCTGCTCGCCGCGGGCATCACCGCTGGCGCACTCCTCTGGCTCGCGCGGAGCCTCGCGCTGCCCGCGTGGTTCACAGCGGCGCTCCTCGTCTCGCCGCACGTCACCGCCTTCCACCGCATCCTGTGGGACGCGAGTTTCTGCATTCCGCTCGGCGGGCTGGCGCTTGCCTCGTTCGCCAGTTTCCTCCGCACGCAGCGTCCCGCTCCGCTGCGCCTGTGCATCGGCGTGTGCGCCGTGCTGCCGCTCATTCATCCGCAGGCGCTCGCCCTCGCGGCGCCCATCCTCGGCTGGCTCGGGTGGCGGCATCGGGCGGCGCTGTGGCGCGACCGGCGTGCGCTGGCCTTGCTAGGCGTCGCGCTTTTCGCGCTGCACGCATTCTACTTTTTCCAGGTCGCCGGACAGCTCGCCGCGCGCTTTTCCGGCTCGGTGGAGAAAGGCTATCCCGGCGGCGGCTCGCGGGCGCTCAGCGCGCTTGCGCCCTTGCTCGGCGGGCGGCTCCTGTGCGGCGCGGACTATCTGGAAAACCTCGCCCGTCCCGCGGCCCTGCCTGCGCTGCAGGCGGCGGCGCAGTGGGCGGCGCGGCTCATCTATCCGCTCATCTGGCTCGGCATCGCGCTCAGCGGGTGGCGGGTGGCGCGCGGGTTCCGAGCGATGCGAGACGGCGTGGACCTGCCGGTGCGCGACCAGGTGGCTGCCGTGGCGCTGGCCGGACTGCTGTGCCAGGCCGCGCTCGCGGGCGTCATGCGCATCCCGGCGCAGCCGCAGTATTTCTTCGGGACGTTTGCGCT
>JANOBH010000087.1:0-2190 GCA_031411535.1 Chthoniobacter sp.
GAAGTAATCGCCCTCCGGCGCCAGTTCGCAGAGCGGATAGACGCACGCCTCGTCGGGCGTCGCATTCTTGTCGTGGTTCACGCGCGTGTGAAAGCGGTCGAATTCGTTGAAGAGCTTCACGATCCCCTCCTCGCGCACGTCGAAGTTCACCGGCGAGTTCGGCTTCGTCCGGATCATCAGGAAACGCAGCACCTCCGGCGGCAGGAGATCCGCCATGTCCCGCGCGCTCGCGCCCACGCCGCGCGAAGACGACATCTTCGCCCCGCCGACGAGGAAAAACTCGTACGGCACCCGCAGCGGCGGCTCCGTCCCGTAGATCGCCCGCAGGCACGCCTCGCTCACATCGCGCGAGCCGCCCTTCGTCGAGTGGTCCTTCCCGGCGCCCTCGATCGTCACCGGAAACGCCACCCACTTCGCCACCCACTCCAGCTTCCACGGCAGCTTCCCGCGCCCGTCGAATGGCGACATCTTTCCCTCGTGCGCGCAGCCGCGGCCGAGGTTCAGCTTCGTGTTCACGACCTTCGTCGTCAGGCAGCGATACGAGACGAGCGCGCCGTCGTAGTCGTGGACTTCCGTCGTCCCGATGCACCCGCACTTTTCGCAAATCACCTGAAACGGATACCAGTGCGCGGGCCGGTCGCTGTTCGAGACTTCCTTGTAAACGCGGCGCACCTTGACCGCATTGCGCAGGATCATATCGATCGCCGTGTTGAATTGTCCGCTGCGGTAAATGTCGCGCATCCGGTAGCGCTCCACCTTTACGCCGAGGTCCGCGAAGACCTGCCAGAACTCGCGCATGTAGTGCTCCGCCATGTCGCCCTCGCCGCCGCACGGCGCTGGCGTGTTGCACAGCGGCCAGCCGATGTATTTGCCAAAGTGCTCGTCCTCGCCCTTCGGGATTTCGTCCACCGGGTCGAAGTCATCCACGCCGAAAAGATAGCGCGACTCGATCCCCTTCCCCTGCAGCGTGCGGAAGATCGCATCGTGGATCAGCACCCCGCGCAGCGCACCCACATGCACGCGGCCGGAGGGCGTCTTCGAGTCATTGATGATCTGCGCGCCAGTGCATTTCGCGGCGATTTCTTCGGTCCAAAACATAGGGGTGGGACAGATAGCCGCGCGCAGTCCGAAGTCGAGCAGTTTGCGGAAACGCGCCGCGCGCGCGACTCTCCACCGCTTTCCCGCTTTGAAAACGCTCCCCGCCCTAGCCATCGCCACGCTCCTCTCTTTCGGAAGCGGCTCGCGCGGCGAGGAACCGGCGGCGATCCCGCTCGCAGACGCGCTCACCCGCGCGGAGCTGAAATGCGAGTGGACAGGCAACGGGCGCGACCGGCTTTCGCTCGCGGTCAGCAACCCGGCCGCGACGGCACTCGCCATCACGATTCCCGCCGGGCTCATCGCCGCGAATCCTGCCGGCGGCGACCGCGTCATCGTCCTCCGCGCCGCGCAGGTCACCATCCCGGCGCGCGCCACGACCGATGTCGCGCTCCCCGCCGCCGCGCTCTCGGTGAAGAATGCAGCCGCCACCGGGCCGTATCGCCTGACCGCGGACACCGAGCCGCGGCTAGCCGGGCTGCTGAAGTTTCTGGCAGACAAACCCGACGCTCCGAAGCCGACCTCCCAGATCGCCGCGCTCGCCCTTCTGGAAGACATCACCTTCCCGCAGTGGCAGCAGTTTCTCGTGCCGCAGCGCGCCGGAGAGCCGGCTGATCAGACCCATCCGACACCGGCGGAGGTCGCTCAAGCCATCGACGCCCTCGGCATCCTCCGCGCGCTCGCACCCCAGCAGGCTTTCGCCCTCGCCACCGATGCCGAACTAAAATTCCGCGCGCTCCGCAATCCGTGGTGCCGCGCAAAGGCCATGCAGCTCTACGGCATCGCGCTCCCCGCCAGCGATGGCGCTGTGCCGCCCGACATCCGCGAACTCCTGCACCTCACCCCCGGCGACAACTGCCCCATCTGCCGCCAGCGCACGCAGATGCAGGCACCGGCGAGCGAGCTGTAAGCGTTGCGAAAATGCCGGCGCGCGGCCACGAGCGCCAAGCAAGCCTGCGAATCATCCCGCTTCCGCCCACTTCGGGCGCAGGAGCGCCCGTCCGGGGCGGGCGGGGGGCCCGGGCCCGAGAACCCCCCCCCCCCCCCCGGGCCCCCGGGGGCCCCGCCCGGCAGCGGGGCGGCCCCGGCGCGGCC
>JANOBH010000088.1:0-4264 GCA_031411535.1 Chthoniobacter sp.
CACGACCTCGCGCGGCGATTCCGCGCTGACCATCGCGGGCTCGGTGCTCGGCACGCCGGAGTTTTCCTCGCCCGAGCAGCTCCGCGGCGAGGCGCTCGACCTGCGCGCGGACATCTACTCCGTGGGCACCACGCTCTACTACATGCTCACCGGGCAGACGCCGTTTCGCGGGGAAAACGTGGTGCAGCTCCTCGCCACGGTGCTCGACAAGGCCGCGCCCTCGCCGCGCACGGTGCGCCCGGATATCCCGGAGGCGCTTGCGCGGACCGTCCTGCGGTGTCTGGAGAAGCAGGCGGGCGACCGTTTCAGAAACTACGACGAGCTGCGGCGCGCGCTGCTGCCCTTCAATTCGGGCGCGCCGACGCCTGCGACGCTCGGGCTGCGTTTTGTCGCCGGGGCGATCGACTACTGCGCCTTTCTGATCGTGGGGCTGCCGGCTCAACTGCTCGTCTTCGGCGGCTTCGAGCGCCTGATGGACGGCTCGGCGACGCGCACGCCGCAGTGGCCGTGGTATTGCGCCGGGATGCTGGCCTTCGAGATCGCCTACTTCGCCGTCGGCGAGGGCCGGTGGGGGGCGAGTCCGGGAAAGGCGCTCGTGGGTTTGCGCGTCGGCGGCCTCGACCGGAATGCGCCCGGCCTCGCCCGCGCGGCGCTGCGCGCGGTGATCTATCTGGTGCCCACGATGGCAGTGTCTCTGCGCCTTCTCTCCCCGTCCGGAGTGCAGCCGGGGATGGCATGGCAGGTCGTCTGGAGCATCGCCTTTTACCTCTACCCCGCGCTGCTGGCCGTCACGGCGCGGCGGCGCAACGGCTTCGCGACAGTCATCGATCTGCTGACGAAAACACGCGTCATCCAGAAGGCCGCATATCAGCCGCGCGAGGCGCTGGCACAGGCCGGGGAGCCGGCGGCCGCCACGGATTCGCTGCCGCAAACCGGCCCGTTTCACGTGCTGGCCCCGCTCGATGCGGATGGCGGCCTGCTGCTCGGATACGACACGAAACTCATGCGCCGCGTCTGGATTCGCAAAGTGCCCGCCGGAGCGGCGCCGGTGGCCGCCGAACTGCGCAACGCCGGCCGCCCAGGACGGCTCCGCTGGCTGCAAGGGCGGCGCGACGGGGAGGACTCGTGGGACGCCTACGAGGCTGCGCCCGGCACGGCGCTGACCGCGCTGCTCGACAGGCCGCAGCCGTGGAAAAGCGTGCGCCACTGGCTGCACGATCTGGCCTGGGAATTCGCCGCCGCGAATGCCGACGGCTCCATGCCTGCAACGCTCTCGCTCGACCGCGTGTGGATCACCGCGGGCGGCGGCGCGAAGCTGCTCGATTTCCCCGCCCCTGGCGCGGAGCCGACCGGTGAAACCATCGCCGGCACGGAGGCCGCCGCCTTTATCAATCAAATCGCGATTTCCGCACTCGAAGGCCGCGCCGCCACGCTGGAAGAGGCACGCACCCGCGCCGCCGGCGTGCCGGTCGCGATCGGCGCGCGCGGCTTCCTGCGCGGGCTGCGCGAGGCGGCGGATTTCCCGGCGGTCGCCGGTCAGCTCGCCGCGCTGGCGCAGCAGTGTCCCGCCATCTCGCACCTGCGCCGGCTCGGGCTCGTGGCGGGCTGCGTTCTCCCGACGCTGCTCATTGGAGCTTTCGCGTTCCTCGGCATGCGCGCGCTGGCCTCCTGGTACGAATCCAATCCCGACATCATCCGGCTGCGCACTGCGCTCGACATCCATGAGCGCATGGAGGCGGGGAAATTTCCGCGAGGCGTGATGCCGGCCATCGGCATCGAGCCGTCAGAAATCCTCATCGCGGGACGCTTCGGCCCGATGGTGAAGGATCCCGCCGTGTGGGCGGCACCTTTTGTCCGAGGCTCCGTGCCGGCGGAGCAGCGGGCGCGCGCCGAGCGGATCGTCGCGAAATACGACCCGCTGCCGTCCGCTGAAATGATGGCCGGCGCGCGCGCCGCGCTTGGCCGGGCGATCGACGCCGACGGCGAATTGAATATCGGCAAACGCTTCGGCGAACTGGACCCGCCGCTTGCGACCATGGCGTGGCCCGTAGCGGCGCTCGGCGGATTCGTCTGGGCGGCACTCTTCAGCGTCCTCGCCGCAGTGTTTTTCCGCGGCGGCCTGCTCATGCGCGCGCTCGGCATCGCCGTGGTGCGGCGCGATGGCTCCGACGCCTCGCGCTGGCGGATGCTCTGGCGCGCGTGCGTGGCCTGGTCGTGGATACCGCTCGGCATTTTCGCCGCCTCGCTGCTCGTTCCCGTCCTGAAAGCGCCGATGTCATTCGGCATCGTCGGCGCAGTCGCCCTCTGCGTGGCCATCTACTCCGCCGCCCGCCCTGGCCGCAGTCTGCCCGACCTCCTCGCCGGCACCTGGCTCGTGCCGCGGTAGGCCGCCGCGCGGGCAAAGGGACTGACACGGTACGTGGCGGCCTGCTACACCGCGCGGATGCACGATACGCCGCCGCCAATCCGTCCCGCCATGATCCAGGCCGCGCCATGACGGTAGCGGCGATGGAGTGCGATGTGGCGGTGGTCGGCGCGGGGCCAGGCGGGAGCGCGGCGGCACTGGCGCTGAGCCGCGGCGGGCTGCGCGTGGCGATTTTGGAAAAGGCGGCACTGCCGCGCTACAAGACGTGCGGCGGCGGGCTGCTCGGGCGCACGCTGCGGATGCTGCCGGTGGATGTGCGCGCGGTCGTCGAGCGGGAGTGCCTTTCCGCGGAGCTGCATCATCACGGGCCGGCGCTGAGTTTCGCGGCGCATCGCGAGCGTCCGATCGTCTCGATGGTGATGCGCGACCGCTTTGACCATCTGCTCACCGCCGCAGCGGAGGCGGCTGGTGCGAAGCTGCTGGCTGGCGCTGCGGTGACGGCTGTCACGGTGCGCGCGGTTGGCGTGGAGCTGACGACGAAGGCGGGCGTGGTGCGCGCGCGGATGGTCATTGGCGCGGACGGCGTGGGCAGCGTGGTCGCGCGGCAGTGCGGGCTGCCGGAGCTGCGTCACGTCATCCCGGCGCTGGAGGTCGAGGCCACGGTGGACGCGGCGTGTTTCGAGAGGTTCCGCCGCGCGGCACGCTTCGATTTCGGCCTCACGCCGCACGGCTACGCGTGGGTTTTTCCAAAGCGAGGGCATCTCTCCATCGGCGTGCTCACGACCCGGCGCGGCTCGTGCAATCTGAACGCCGAATACGCCCGCTATCTCGCGCAGCTCGGCCTCGGCAGCCCGCTCGCCGAGGAGCGCCACGGGTACATGATCCCGCTGCGCCCGCGCGACGGGCTCTTCGATTCTCCTCGCGTCCTGCTCATCGGCGACGCCGCCGGGCTGGCCGATCCGCTGCTGGCCGAGGGAATCTCCGGCGCGATCCGCAGCGGACAACTCGCCGCCGAGGCGATCCTCGAAAGCGGCGGTGACGAAGCCGCCACGCGCCGCGCATATCGCGCGCGGCTGGAGGCGACGCTGCTGCCCTAGCTGCGCGTCGCCCGCGTGCTCGCGCGCACGATCTACGATTTTCCGCGCGTGCGCTCATGGCTGCTCGCGCGCCACGGCCAGCGGCTGACCGAGAGGCTCACGCAGATCGTCATGGGCGAAAGCAGCTACCGCGAGACGGTCCGGCGTCCGGGAAACTATGCAAAGTTGCTGACGGCGAGGCAGTGACTGATACCGACTTTCACAAATGAGCGGACGGTTTGGCGGAGAAAACGGAATGACGGAATTCTGCCAAATGACGGAATTCTCTTCAGGCGTCTTCATTCCGTCATTCCGCTTCCCTCCGACTGTCAGGATTTTTTTAGTGACGGTATGAGCGGGCGAGTTTGCGGACGCGGGATCTGGGCGATTGCGAGCGACGCCGCCGGTAAACGCCGGGGTCCTTCGACTGCGCTTCGCAAAGCCTCCGCTTCGCTCAGGATGACACGCGATTTGAGTTCCAAGTGGAGCTCGATGCTGAGAAATGAGCGATGCCGCCATGACCATCCCGAAGATCGAGCTGCACATCACGCGCCCGGATGCGCCGGACGAGACGCGCCAGGTCACGCCGGGCGAATACATCGTGGGACGCGGCGCGGAGGCGGACATTCGCATCCAAACGCCCGAGCTTTCGCGGAAGCACGCGCGGCTCACGGTGCGCGAAGGCGACGCCGTCATCGAGGACATGGGCAGCTCGAATGGCACGATGCTCGAAGGGCAGCCCGTGAGCCGGGCCACCGTGCTGCGCCCCGGCCAGAAGATGCAGCTCGGGCAGGTCGCGCTCGTGCTGCGCTACCACGCCGCC